>JAUNDA010000001.1:62960-92521 GCA_030526295.1 Eubacteriales bacterium | reverse complement strand
TGCAACCCAGGCTGCAACAGAGGCTAAGACAGAGGCTGCTCCAGCAGCAACAGGCGAGGATATCGTTATTACATTCCTTGGCGCACAGTACTCAGACAAGACTGAGCCTTATATCAAGGAAGTCATCGCTGATTTCGAAGCAGCTAACCCTGGCATCAAGGTTAACCTTGAGATCGTTGGTTGGGACAACATCGGACAGAGAGCTACAGCACTCGTTGGTGCAGGTCAGGCTCCTGATATCTACAATGGTGGTTCTGCATCAGAGTACGTTCCGGACGGACTTCTTTACAACGTAAAGGACATCTGCTCAGACGAGCTCCTTGCTGACTTCTATCCTTCATTCCTTGACAACAACCGTAACATCGATGATGGAGAGGTTTACGCAGTTCCTTATCTTGCATCTGTAAGAGCTCTTTACTGCAATGCTAAGATCTTCAATGAGGTTGGTATTGAGAATCCTCCGAAGACATGGGCAGAGGTAGAGGAAACATGTAAGAAGATCACTGACTTCTACAATGGCGATGTTTACGCTTGGGGCATTGATGCAACAACAACAGAAGGTCAGACAATGATGGCATACTACGGCTGGTCAAACGGCGGCGGATATGTTGACAAGGACTTCAACTGGATGATCAACGATCCTAAGAACGTAGAGGCTTATGAGTGGGCATACAAGCTCTATCAGAACGGCTGGACAAACAAGAACCCGGCTATGGAGACACGTGACGACATGCAGAAGCTTTTCGCAGAGAACAAGCTCGCTATGCTCGTAACAGCATGCTTCTTCCCGGCACTTTATCCTGATACAGAAATGATCATCGGTGAGATTCCTTACAACCCGGCTAACTGCTCAGCATCTTCAACACTTGGTGTTCAGGATGGACTTATGATGTTCAACGGCAAGGCTAAGGGTGGCGAGGACAGCCCGGAGAAGGTTGCAGCTATCAAGAAGTTCCTCGACTTCTTCTTCGAGGGTGACCGTTATGTTCAGTTCATGATCAACGAAGGTCTTCTTCCGTCAACTAAGTCAGGTGCAGAGGCTCTTGCAGCACGTGCTCCTGAGCAGGCAGCTTACATCGACATCCTTGCTGGTGCTAAGTTCTACGCTAGAAACCTTGTTGAGTGGAAGGAAGTTACTTCTAACCTTATCGCTTACGAGCAGGAAATCTTCGCAGGCAACATGACAGCTCAGGAAGCTCTTGATGCTGTACAGGCTGAGATCTGATAAACCTGATTTTGTAAAACAATAAGTGAATACGGAGGGAGGGGAAGACTTTCTCCTCCCTCCATTGTTTATCCGGCGGCCTGAAGAGCTGTTTTATATAGGAAGATAAATCAGCCGCTCAGACCGCACGGAACGTAAACTTGGAGGAAATGCTTTGAAAAACGACACAAATAAAAGTCCTGGTTTATTAAAGAAAATGAGCAAGAGCGGAATGGATGCTTATCTCTGGCTTGCGCCGTGTTTCATCCTCATGCTCACATTCATACTGCTTCCGGTTCTTGAAATCTTCAGAATGGCATTCAGTAAGATTTCCCCTGCAAACCTTATTAAGGAATTCGGTACTCTTGAGAACTTCCAGTATCTTTTCAGACAGCCGATTTTTGCAAGGGTTATGATCAATACCGTTATCTGGACAATTGCCATCGTAGGTATCAGTATCGTACTCAGTATCACACTTGCTCTTGTTCTTAACGAGGAGTTTAAGGGACGTGCCACACACCGTACAATCCTTCTGCTTCCGTGGGCTACATCACTGCTTATCACATCGGCAGCATGGAAGTACATCCTTAATACGGAGTATGGTGCATTAAATACACTGTTATTAACAATCGGAGTAATAAAGCAGCCAATCAACTGGCTCGCAAATCCTGTTTCATCATTCACCTGGATGATCATCATCGGTATCGTTGTTACGATTCCGTTCATGACATTCACACTGCTTTCGGGCTTACAGAGTATCTCACATGACTTCTATGAGGCTGCTTCAATTGACGGAGCAAACTTCTGGCAGAAGCTCTTTAAGATTACACTTCCGCTCCTTAAGCCGGCTATTAACGTAACACTGGTTCTGAATATCATCTACGTATTCAACTCATTTGCCATTGTTAACACGATTACAAACGGAGCACCTGCAAACCAGACACATACAATCACGACATATCTGTATTATCTGGCATTTGGTAAGAATAAGTACGGAGCATCGGCTGCACTTTCAATCGTAAGCTTCGTAATTCTTTCAGTCTTTGCGGTACTTTACATGAAGACACAGATGAAGGAGGAAGACTAATGGTAGGCAGCAAGAAAAGCAAAATTGGCAGAGTCTTTCTTTACGTTTTCGCATGTGCGGTATCTCTGTTCATTCTGTATCCATATTTAGTAATGTTCTTTGGTTCATTAAAGGACCTTCAGACAATGTACCGAATCCCGGGAACACTGCTTCCTGAGGTATGGCACTGGGAGAACTACGTAAACATTTGGAAGGATGTTCCGCTTCTTACATATTTTAAGAACTCACTCCTTATTGCAGTATTCGGTACGATTCTTACAATCGTTTGTGCTGTTCCCGGCGGTTACGCACTCGCAAGAATGGAATTCCCGGGAAAGAAGACTGTTATGTCACTTGTTATCATGACACAGATGTTCTCGCCTGTAGTTATGATGGTTGGTATCTACAAGATCATGTCAACCATGCACCTGACAAACTCGATTCTCGGAATCATCCTCATGGTTTCAGCACACAATCAGGCATTTGCAGTATGGCTTCTCTCAGGAACCTTTGCCACAATTTCAAAGGAGCTTGAAGAGGCAGCCCGTATCGACGGATGTAACAAGGTTTCTGCAATGGTTAGGGTTATCCTTCCGCTTGCAGCACCTGGAATCGTAACAGCCATGACCTTCGTATTCATCTCAGGATGGAACGAGTACATGCTGTCACTCATCCTCATCGGTGATTCGTCACTTAAGACCATCAACCTCGGAATCCGTGCATTCTTCGGATATACGGGAACTGAGTGGTGGTACGTATTTGCGGCTTCAATCCTTTCAACACTTCCGATTCTCGGATTCTTCAGAATCCTCGAGCGTCACCTTACAGGCGGCCTTACAGCCGGTGGTGTAAAGGGCTAATTTTCGGAAAGAATACAGTAATTAATTACGAAAAAACAACCAATATGGCGATGTGTTTTCTCGTTTTGGTCATATTCTGACGAAAACGGAAAATATAAATCGCAATTGGCTTAGCAAAAAACAACATTTAGGTACAATTTGACAATATTTGTGTGTATTGTGACAATTGACAATATGCGTCAAAATGGTACAATTTAAGTAAAATTTATATCGGAAACATTTATTTTCGTTTTCGAAATAAAATATGTAAGCTAACTCCTTCGGGAGAATAGAAAAGGAGATTAATATGAAAGATATTATTACAGATCCGTCAACAAAGTTTAAGTTCCAGCCGGCACCATTCGCACCATTCAGAGATCAGGAGGTTTGCGAAAGAGTTAGAAAGCTTAGCGGAGCAGAGCTTGAGAAGCATGAAGACTGGCAGCATCCGGACTTCAAGGTAAAGGTTATGATGAACCCGCATCCGGTTCTCATCGCAACTCTTTTCTCAAGACTTAAGGCAGCATCAGAGGCAGGAAAGCCATTCTCAATGATCCTTGGCAACCCTGAGCCTGATACATACATCCCGCTTGCACAGCTCATCAACTACTTCAACGTAGACTGCTCAAAGGTTTCTATCTTTGCAGAGGATGAGTGGGCTGACGAAGACGGCAACGTAGCACCTGAGACCTATGAGGCAGGTTTCGTACACTCAATGCTTAAGTATCTCGTATACCAGATTAAGCCTGAGCTCAGAATGCCTCTTGAGAACGTTCATTATCCGACAACAAAGAACATCAACGATTATTCTAAGATTATCGAGGATTGCTCATTTGGTGGCGCAGACATTATCTCAACATCACCGGGATGGACAGGACATACAGCATTTATCGATCCTATCTCTCCATGGACGGATGCTAAGACAATTGACGAGTGGCTTGACATGCCTGCACAGCTTGTTAACCTTCACCCGCTTACAATTGCTCAGAACTCACTTCACGGCTGCTTCGGACAGTCTGGTGACATCTACAACGTAGCTCCTAAGGCTGCTACAATCGGACCAAGAGACGTTAAGATGGCTAAGGAGAGAATCGAGGTTCACGCACTCCTTACAAACTGCACATTCTCATCATGGCAGAGAATGACAAGCCGTCTTGTTACACACGGACCGGTAACACCATATGTACCTTCATCAATGCTTCAGACAATGGCAACCCAGGTTTACATCTCTGACGAGCTTGCAGCTCCGTTCGAGTGCTGGGAGAAGGTTGGATATTAATTATCCGAAATCTATTTAATATTTTGCGGTTAAATCCGCGTTTTGGGGAAAAGTAATAATATAAAAATAAGGATTATTGGGAACCCTTTCGGGGGTTCTCATTAATCCTTAATAATTAAAGGAGACAGGCTTTGAATACATTTAAAGTTGGTTTTAGTCGTGTAAATATCGATCCACCGCTTGGCATAGCGGTACATGGTTATTATGTTCCCCGTTTTGCAAGTGAGATTCTTGACTCACTAACAGCAAGCGCAGTTGCCTTTTCAATGGGCAGTGCTGCAAAGGACGCCGAGTGCTGGAATCCAGACACAGGCAGATACGTTAAAAATACTGACCTTGGCTCAAATGAGGAAAACATTGTTCTTATTTCAATCGACAATTGTGGATTAAGGGAGGGTCAGTGTACTGAATTTAGAAACTACATTGCACTAAGGACAGGGCTTAAGGCCGAAAATGTCATTTTGCAGTGCACACATACACATACGGGTCCGTTTACAGAAGAGTCAGATATGTTTGATTTTGACCCTGAACCCGTAAAAGAGTATGCAAACTTTCTCAAGGTTAGGCTTGCAGACGCTGCTTTAGCAGCACTAAGGGATTTAAAGCCCGCACGCATGGGCTTTATCGTAGGCAGGGCACCTGAGAGAGTAGCATATATCCGTCGCTATAAAATGAAAGACGGAACCACTTGGACATGCCCACCGATCAACGATCCAAACATCGTCCATCCTATTGGTGAACTTGATCAGCGTGTGAATGTTCTTCGTTTTGACAGGGAGGCGGGAGACACAATAGTTCTTGTGAACTATGGTCTCCATGCCGACTGCCTCAACTTAGACAAAATCTCCGCTGACTGGCCCGGTGTGATGAGGGATGTATTCGAGACGGTGGTTACCGACGCAAAGTGCGTATTCTTCAACGGCTGCGAAGGCGACGTTGGAAGCACACATGTTTATCCTGAGGGCGGAGACATGAACGATACACTTATTTCGTTTGATAACGAGATGAAGAGTGTTGGTATGGCCCGCTTCATCGGACGCACACTTGCTGGAACATTATTACAGGTTTATGACAAGGCCGAGTATGTCGATGTTGACAGCATCGCTGTTATGCATGAGACGGTTGCAATCCCGGCCAACAAACCGGCTCCTGAGGACCTTCCAAGAGCACATAAGTTTAAGGAGCTTCACGAGGCAGGCCGTGACTGTGACATTCCGTATACAGCCATGGAGCTTACAACGGTTGTTGCGGAGGCAATCCGCATGTGTAATCTCGAGAATGGACCGGATGAGTTCATGCTTGACCTTACAGGCCTAAAGATTGGACCGGTTGCCTTTGTAGGTATCCCGGGCGAACCATTTACAGATATCGGACGCCAGATAAAGACTGCCGAGGGCTGGAGATGCATTCTTCCAATGTGCCTTACAAACGGTTCAGAGGGCTATTATCCAATGAAGGAGGCCTTTGACGAGGGCGGCTATGAGGCTCGTTCCTCAGACTTTAAGGGAGGCGTAGCCGAGAGAATCATCGAGGGTGGAAAGAAGCTTCTTGATAACCTTAAGTAAAGTATTTATAAGCATAGAGCTTCTGCTTTTGGCAGGGGCTCTTTTATATTGCCTGGGATTGTGATGCTTATGAGAGAAAATCAGAGCATACCATGGCCAAATATCAGAAAACCTTGAATTTATATATGTTAATTGACACGGATTTGTTGTAAAATTAAATATTGCACATAAACTGCATGAAACGTGTAGAATTACAAAACTTAATTAACCACAGCATAACGGAGCAGGCATGGACATAAAGGAAACTATCAAAAAGCATAACGAGACAGTAAGGAAGACAACAAAGAGGGAATGGAAGAAGGCAAAGGCCTTCGTTATTGAGGTTGAAAAGACGGTTCTTTTAAACTTAAACAGCGTAATACTTTTTCTCTTGGTTTACGCTCTTGGAGCCAATATCACATTTGATTCCGTTTCTGAAATCGGAAAAACTGTCTGCATGAGAAATGCTGGAATCACATACATCGGACCTGACAATATTTTTGAGTTCTTCTTTAACGAGTACAATTTCGGCGTTGTGCTTGTACTCTTGCTTATCACGCTTGCAATGACCGTTTTCTTTATGAGCGGTCTCCTGCATGCATTCAGTATGAGTAAAATCGGTAAAAAGACAACGTTTACCGGAATGGTTATTGCAGGAATAAAGGGATGCATACGCTCACTTGAGCCTTGGAACTGGCCGATGCTTCTCCTTATTCTTTTCATCATGCCACTTACTGGAATTTTCTCCATCTCAATGGACCTTCTCGTGCTTGCGATTCCGGGATTTGTCGTAGAATTCATCCAGGCCAACAAACTTTATAACTTCCTTTATAACTCTGTAATGCTTATCCTCATATTTATTGAGGCACTGCTTGTTTTCTCAATTCCGTTTTTTCTTCTTTCAAAGAAATACTATTCGGAGGCCTGCAAGAAGAGCTTTAAACTCATAAAGGGAAGGCTTTTTAAGACTATTGTTTACATTGCTATTGCAGGTATGCTCGCAACAGTTGCGGTAGTGTGTCTTTCGACCATTATCTCAAAGGCAGCAAACTTCTGCCACAATATCTATAAGGGCGGAAATGTTGGTACGGTATCGCAAAGCTACTATACGATGCTCATCTACAACATGACAAATGACCTGTTGAAGACCATTCTTGTACCGGCTGTAAACATCGCGACACTTACGGTTCTCTTCTTTGAGTACATCGAGGAGGACAGGACTATGGCAACGCTTTCAATCGAGAGCTTCAATGATAAAAAGATGCCTGTTGTCGGTATAGTTGCCCTTGTTTCCATTCTTGTTGTGGTACTCGCAAGAGGCGTTTATATCGGACGAAACTTCTTTGATAACTTTGCCGAGGACTCAAAGCGCCCGACTATTGTTGCCCACAGGGGTGACAGTGTCCGTGCACCTGAAAATACTATGCCTGCTTTTGAGCTAGCGATAATCGAGGGTGTTGAGTGGGTTGAGTTTGATGTCCAGCAGTGCAAGGACGGAGTGGTTGTTGTTGCACACGATGATGACCTCACACGTGTAAGCGGAAAGAAGCTTTATGTACACGAGATGACATATGCCGAGACGCAGGAGCTTGATGTGGGCTCGTGGTTTGACCCGGAGTTTAGCTACATACGTCTCTCTACCCTTGATGAGGTATTAAAGACCTTTAAGGATACAGATATCAAGATTCAGATAGAGATTAAGATAAACGGTAACGAGGACCATCTCGAGGAGGCTGTACTTAAGGTGATTAATGACAATGACATGCATGACCGCTGCATTATCACCTCCCTCAATAAGGAGCCTCTTATTAGGATAAAGGAGCTCGATCCTGATATGATTACAACATACTCAATGTATGTGGCATGGGATGGCATCGAGAATATCGATTTCTCCGATTACTTCACAATCGAGGAAAGTAACTACACAAAGGAGCTTGTGGATAACATCCATGCAGCAGGAAAGAAGTGCTTTGCATGGACTGTAAACTCTGAGAGAACGGTACAGTATCTTGTTGACTGCGGAGTGGACGGAATACTTACAGATGACCCGCTCATGCTTGACCGTGCCCTTGACCTTGTCGACTACGACGGAGGCGTAATAAGGGGACTGAGACTTCTCTTTATGAGGTTTAAGGGAGTATAAAAAACAGGCAAATCACGAATTTTGTAAGAATAAGTGGTTTTAAAGAAGCATAATGAGCTTCCAAAATAAAAAATAGCAGGAGAAAACAATGAGAATAAAATTCCCATACGGACATGACTTTTTAGAACATGACTTTGATGATAATCGTCTTGTGGGCATACTTGACTCAAAGCTTTCATCATACAAAGCAGAAAAGAGCGAAACAGAGCTTGTAAGGGAAGCAATCGAGAATCCGATTGGTTCTGAGAAGCTAAGCGACCTTGCAAGGGGTAAGAAGAACATAGTTATCATTGCATCTGACCATACACGTCCGGTGCCGTCGAAAATAATAATGCCGCTTATGCTTTCTGAAATCAGGAAGGGAAATCCTGACGCGGACATTACAATCCTCATCGCAACGGGATGCCACAGGGGCACTACAAGGGATGAGCTTCGCGGCAAGTTCGGAGACGAAATCTTTAATAATGAGAAAATTCTCGTACACGACTGTGATGACACCGAGAACCTCGTAAGCATTGCAACACTTCCATCAGGTGGTGAGCTTGTAATCAACAAAATCGCATATGAGGCAGACCTTCTTGTAGCTGAGGGCTTTATTGAGCCACACTTCTTTGCGGGATTCTCGGGCAGTAGAAAGTCGGTTCTTCCGGGCGTCTGCTCAAGAAAGACTGTCATGTATAATCACAATGCGATGTTCATTGACAGCCCCTATGCAAGAACCGGAATTCTTGAGAATAACCCGATTCATAAGGACATGGTATTTGCTGCAAGAAAGGCGGGCCTCGCATTCATCGTAAATACGGTGCTTGATCCTGAAAAGCATGTGGTTTATGCAGTGGCAGGAGATGTTGAAGAGGCACACATTAAGGGCTGCGAATTCTTAAAGAGCCAGTGCATGGTGCCTGCAGACAAGAAGGCTGATATAGTTGTAACTACAAACGGTGGCTATCCGCTTGACCAGAACATCTACCAGGCAGTAAAGGGAATGACGGCAGCAGAATCCGTTGTTAATGATAATGGTGTAATCATCATGATTGCTAAGAGTAATGACGGTGACGGCGGAAAGGTATTCTATGAGACCTTTAAGAACGCATCTGACATTGGAAAGCTCATGCAGAGCTTCCTTGCAACACCTGCTGAGGAGACTATCGTTGACCAGTGGCAGTCACAGATATTTGCAAGAGTACTTCTTAAGGCCCGTGTAATCTACATCTCAGACGCAGAGGACGAGGTAGTTAAGGACCTTCATATGATTCCAGCACACTCGATTGGAGAGGCACTTGCAATCGCAGATTCATTGCTTGCTGGTGTTAAGGGAGAGGGAACAATCCTTGCCATACCGGACGGAGTAAGCGTAATTCCCGTTTAACCGAGAGTAGAGATATAATACTTATTTCAAATATGGAACATCAAAAAAGCAGTGGCTCGTTGTGAACCACTGCTTTTACTATGGAAAGAAGGAATGAACTGTGAGAGTTTTTGTTAATTAGTTGATGGCGATGAGCTTCTTTGGCTCAGGCTGCTTCTCGACCTCCTTCGGTACGTCGAGCACGAGCACACCGTTTTCAAAGCTTGCATGGATGTCTTCCTCTGAAAGGTTCTCGCCTACGTAGAAGGATCTTGTCATGCTGCCTGTGAAACGCTCCTTGCGGATGTAGCCTGTCTTCTCATCCTTTTCTTCCTTATTTTCAGCCTTTGACGCTGTGATTGTAAGGTTACCCTTTTCGAGTGTAATCTCGATTTCGTCCTTGTTATATCCTGGAAGGTCGATTGAAAGCTCGTAAGCCTTCTCGCTTTCCTTGATGTCTGTCTTCATAAGATCAGGTCTTGGGCATCCTGGGCGTCTTTCCGGCTTGAAGTCCGGGAATGAAAAATCAAAAAAGTCATCAAATAATCCGTTTCTGTAAACTGATGGTCTGTACATAATAAATACCTCCTTATAAAACATGAAACCAATGTTTCGTTAAAATCATTTCCTGGTAAGACTCTAGAGATGTCCCGCTCTTTATTACTTATTCCGGGAAGCTTTTTCTTCCTCTTTCATCTTACGAGCGTCAGTATATCACAATTATTAGCACTCGTCAATAGTGAGTGCTAATAAAAATAAAAAATATTTCGAAATGAAGATTTGTGATATAATAAAGCGGGCATAGAACCCGACATTAATCATATATGGGAAATTACACGGATACTATATAAATGACATAAATACAGGAGGAATCTGACATGAGTAAAAAAGCAGTGGTATTCTTAGCTGATGGCTTTGAGGAGTGCGAGGGCCTTATCGTTGTAGACCTTTTAAGAAGGGCAGGGGTTGAGGTGACAACTGCATCTGTAATGGGAAGGGAGACCGTTGTTTCATCACATAACATTACACTTGATGCCGATATGCTCTGCGAGGATGTTGATTTTTCCGATAAGGACATGATTGTTCTTCCTGGAGGAATGCCAGGAACAAAGAACCTTGGCGAGAGCGAGGTTGTTGTAAGGGAGCTTAAGAGCTTTGCTGATAAGAAGCTTATAGGTGCCATCTGTGCAGCTCCGTCTGTACCCGGAAGCCTCGGACTATTAAAGGGAAAGAGGGCAACATGTTATCCTGGCTTTGAGGACATGCTCATAGGAGCAGAGGCTACAAGGGATGGAGTGGTAGTTGATGGCAAATTCATCACAGGCCAGGCTCTTGGCTCTGCAATTCCTTTTGCACTCACACTTATAAGAGAACTTATCGATGCAGAGACTGCAGACAAGGTAGCCACTTCAATATATTTTGGATGATTTAACTATTAATAAATGAGAGAATTTACTGCAAATAAAAATGATGAGGGAAAGAGACTGGACCGCTTTGTTACAAAGGCAGCCCCTCTTTTACCTATGTCACTAATGCAGAAATATATAAGAATTAAAAGAATAAAGGTAAACGGAAAGCGTGCAGAAAAGGATTACCGCCTTATGGAGGGTGATAAAATTGAGATGTACATAAATGATGAGTTTTTTGCATCCGAGCCTGCCGCTGCCGCACCCGCTTCTTTTAATGATAAAGGGGATGGGAAACAGAAAGCCGTATCTTCATCCTTAAACATTGTCCATGAGGACGATGACCTTATCCTTATCAATAAGCCCTCAGGTATGGCATGCCATCCGTACGACGGCGCAAAAAAGGGGGAGACACTTATTGATATTGTGAAGGCTTATCTTATCGAAAAGGGAGACTGGGACCCGGCAAGGGAAACAACCTTTGTCCCGGCCCTTTGCAACCGTATCGACCGCAATACCTCGGGCATAGTCATTGCCGCAAAGAATGCGCATGCACTGGCCTCGACAAATGAGAAAATTAAAAACCGTGAGATAACAAAGAAATACCTGCTTATCGTTCACGGCGTGCCGGCTAAAAAAGAGAGCATTATCGAGGGTTACCTTGTAAAGAACGAGCGTACAAATACCGTGGCTCTTTCTGACAAACCCGTAAATGACGGCAAGCTTTCAAAAACAAAATACAGGGTATTGAGGGAAAAGGATGGGATGGCACTTGTTGAGTGCGAGCTCATAACAGGCCGTTCACACCAGATAAGGGTAATGATGGCTTCAATCGGTCACCCGCTTCTCGGAGACCACAAGTACGGAATGAAGGACAGCCGCAGATACCAGGCACTTTGTGCCTACAAGCTCACAATCGATGGCAAAACCTACGAAATCAAACCTGATTTTAATCTGTGACATATCTGTGGCCTTAATTACTGAACCCGTATTTCGTCGGGAAGAAAGATAGGTGATTTTTATGGCAATTGAAGAATCGAAAAAAGAAAACAAACACATGGTCAACATGACGGCAGGACCGATTCTGCCGATTCTTGTATCGTTTGCACTTCCGCTTATGCTTGGAAGCCTGTTCCAGGATCTTTACAACCTTGCGGATATGACCATCGCGGGTTATACCATCGGTGACGGCGCGCTTGCGGCTATCTCAGCTACCTCTGGAATAGTAAGCTTTATTATGGCCACGTCACGCGGCTATAACATAGGAAATGCGATTTCCGTGTCAAATTCCTTTGGTGGCGGCGACATAGAAAAGACGAGGCGAAACCTTGCGGGTATGTTTACCCTCTGCTATGTGCTTTCGATTTCTATGACACTTCTTCTCGTAATTGGTATCAAGCCGCTTATGAGACTTATCAATACACCAGAGAATCTTTTTGATGATGCATACAGGTACGTTATCATCATAATTCTCGGTCTTTCGTTCACCATGACATATGACCTGTTTGCATGCTCATTCAGAGCGCTTGGAAACAGTAAGCTGCCACTTGTGCTGCTCATCATATGCTCAGTGCTTAATATATTCCTTGACCTTCTGTTCATGTACGTGCTCAGAATGGGAGTAATGGGAGCGGCTCTTGCGACAATCATCGCACAGCTTATCTCTGCTGTGGCGGCTGCAGTGTTCTTCTACCGCTTATATCCAGAGCTTCGTTTCCGCCGTGAGGATTTTAAGACAGTTGGTATCGTTGCAAAGGATATGTTCCCGCTTGGTATCATGGGAGCACTTACAAACTCGATGTATGCAATAGGCTGGATTTTCATGCAGTCGGGTATCAACTCACTCGGACAGAATACGCTTGTAGCATATGCCGCATACAAGAAGATAGACATGTTCGCGGTTATTCCGTCAGTTGCCATTGCAAATACGCTTTCGACATTTGCGGCACAGAACTTTGGTGCAAAACAGTTTAAGCGAATCACTAAGGGTATCTTTAACGGCATAGGCTTAAGCCTTGCGATTAATGTGGTTACATTCACCATCATATCCCTTGTTGGTCAGCCGCTTATTCGTCTTATCACAAACACAAAGAGCGATGAGGTAGTTCTTCAGGCTTACACACTGCTTAGGATTACGGTTGCATTCATCTGGTGGCAGACAACCATCATGGGATTCAGGTTCTCTATTCAGGGAATGAGAAAGAAGCTTATCCCGTTCCTCGGAACCTTCTTTGAGCTTATCATAAGAACCGTATTTGCACTTTGCTTCATCCCGCTTATCGGCTACACGGCAATCGCCTGGGCTGAGGCAGCCTGCTGGGTACTCGGCGGAATCATGATGATCATATGCTATTTCATTATCCATGGAAAAGAGAAGAGGATGTATGAAACACAAGCGACCTCTGTTTAAAACAAGTTAAGAAGAAAGTAACGACATAATTGAATATATAAGATAAATCAAAATAACCGACGCATATGGTGGACTATATGTGTCGGCGTTTTTGATTGTAAGAGGTTAATTCTCATGCATAATATCTGACTTGGTTTCTGCAAATCTATAATTATATACCTGTTTGTGTCGTCTTACAGACTCGCTGGAATCACAGATGATATGAACCTTCTTGGGAAATTCATTATTACGAAGAAAATCAACTATAATTTGCTCCATTATGCTCATATTCAGAAAATCATCCGAGGGTTTGTTATGACATTTTAGTCCTCCCAGAAACAAACTCTCTTTTTCTTCAGAAGATGCTTGTTTAAGAACTGAAGTTAAAAATGTTTTGAATTCAGTTTTTGTTGTTGTAGGTGTGATTAATGAGTTTTCAAGTTCGTTGTCTGTTTTTTTTCTTATTATTAGCCTCATGATTTACGGTCCCTTATTTTAAAAATCAGAATAAACAAACAATGTTGCCTATGAGACTTTGGTTATCTGTCTTATGAAATATAATAACACACAATACTTCAATACCAAAGTATCAAATAGAAGCCCTAAATAATGAACAATAATATGACTTGAGTAATGAAAGATAAAAATGTTTTTAAATGCATACATAATAAAAAAAGATTGACATAGCGTTATTCACGAGAGAAAATAACGAGAAAATGAACGTACTATTTTTAGGTTTTGTGTTTAATTAATAAAAACTTATGGTTTGAGAAATGGCATTTAAATTTTGAATCATAGAGGTGTATTATGACAGTTGGATTAATTCTTGCAGCAGGTGTTTCTAGCAGGATGGGAAAATTCAAACCCATGTTACCGATAGGAAAGACAACACTTATTAAAAGACTTATCTCGCAGATGAGGGAAACTGGAGTTGAGAAAATAGTTGTTGTTACAGGTTATTTGAAAAATGAACTTGAAGAACATCTCAAAGATGAAAATGTATTGACTGTACATAATGAACGTTTTTTCGGTACACAGATGCTTGATTCTGTAAAAATTGGAATCAGGAAGGTAAAAGAAAGTTTTTCGGATTGCGAAAAAGTTTTGCTTTCACCTGCCGATGTCGTAATGAGCCCTAGATGGGTTTTTGAAGCAATTCTGGACACATCCTCTGACTTTGTGCGTCCGGTGTATCATGGAAAGTCGGGACACCCGGTATTGATTAGTAAAAACTTATTTGATTTTATACTAAGTTACGACGGAGATGAAGGACTAAGGGGAGCAGTTGAAGCTTCAGGAACGAAGATAACAGATATTAATGTTGAAGAGCCTAATATTCTTCTTGATGCTGATACTAAAACAGAATACAGAAAAGCCGTTGCTGAATATGACAAAGTTCTGGGAGCAGCAGGACATCTTCATCCGGATGTTGAACTAAAACTTGTTACTGATAGAGAAATATGTAACGAAAGCTTTGTTCAGCTTCTGGAACTGGTAGATAAGAGTGGTTCACTTGTTAATGCAGCATATGCCATGAAAATATCATATACGAAAGTATGGAAAATGCTTAAGTATGTTGAAAGCGTTACAAGTGTTAAGCTGGTTGAAAGAACTGTTGGAGGAGAAGACGGTGGTTCAAGTGTTTTGACAGAAGCAGGGAAAGATTTTCTGTCAAGATACAAAGCAATGAGAACAGAACTTGATGGTGCTACAGAAGCAATTTTTAGTAAGTATTTTGAAGACTTTAGAATTTGACGGAGGCGTTACTTATGCGTGAAATATACGAGGGGTTAAAGAAAACGATTGATTCTGGAAAACCTGTGATATTGTGTACAATAATTGCATCATCGGGATCGACTCCAAGAGGTACAGGAGCCATGATGGTAGTCACTGAAGAAGGAATATGTGCTGGTTCCATAGGTGGTGGAGCAATTGAATATAAATCAATTGAAATTGCTAAGAACGCACTTGTTACCAAGAATACATACATTCATTCATTTCAATTGAGGAGAAATGATATACAGGACATTGGAATGATATGCGGTGGTGATGCAGAGGTGCTTTTTTCCTATATTGACCCTGCAATGCCCGAGACCATGGAAAAGTATTTAGAGATAGAAAAGGAAGTCGAAAAATTGGCGAGGGTTTATATCTTTGGTGGGGGACATGTGGCACAGGCTTTAGTGCCAGTTTTAAACTCACTCGAGTTTCAGTGTACGGTACTAGATGACAGGGATGATTTTATAAAACCTGAGTTATTTGGAGGAGTTGCTAAAACGATTAAGATGAATCTTGAGGATGTAACCTCTGGAATTGAAATTACGGAAAATGATTTTGTTTGCATAATGACAAGAGGCCATAAGGATGACCTGGAGGTTGAGTATCAGATTTTAAAAACCCCAGCAAAGTATATTGGGGTAATTGGTAGTTCAAAAAAATCAGCAGGGGTTAACAGACAGCTAACGGAGCGTGGGATTAATCCCAAAGATATCAAAAGAGTTACCACACCTATTGGTTATAAATTAAAAGGTGCCCAAACACCTGCAGAGATTGCAATATGTATTGCTGCCCAGCTTATTGAAGTGAGAGCCGGTTATCCAGCAAGAGGAAACATTACAGAATAATACAATGAAAAATATTTTATTAACCGGAATGCCGGGTTGTGGAAAAAGCACCATAATTAAAAATGTTTTGAGCACGTACAGACTTTTTGATTATTGTGTGGGGTATCGGACAATACGACTGTTTACTGAAGTGGGAAAACTGACAGGATTTGCACAAATACCTGCGTCATTTGACTGCAATGTAGATGTATTGGTGTCGGAACAAATAGGTAATCGTTTTTTTGATTTTGAAAAAGAGCCTTCATTTATTTCTGAAGCCTTTGCAGAGTTTACCAAAAATAGTCTTAAGCATTCCAATGGGAAACTCATTGTTATGGATGAAATCGGAGGAAGCGAGATACTGATGCCTGATATTAGAAAAGCTTTTATCGATGCCTTGTTAAGTTCTATGCCTTGCCTTGGTGTTATAAAGAGTGATTTGCATGCAAAATGCTTTGCCTATGACGAGTATAAAGCGTTTGTAAAAGAAATATTATTAAGGACTGATACAGATATCATAGAAGTGAATTCGGAAAATCGAGACGATATTAATAATTTTGTCAGTAAATGGGTCCTTGAAAATGTACAGGTGAATTAAATGTCAAATCTTTGGGAAATATATGAAAGATTAATAAGTGGAATCAATCCCTCAGTAAAGGTTGAAAAGATTGTATGTGGTCAAATATGGAGTGCGGTTCAAAATGATAATGGTGGGTTGGGGCTGGCAATGACCACTGCAGGAGACTCGATTGAGAGAGTATCGATCAATTACAGTGGAATGAGGCTGATAGATTTGGCTGAACTAATAAAAAGTTGGAATTTTTACGAAGCAAGTTTGGGGATGGCGGCAATAAATTCTTATTACAATACATATAATAGAATGATTGAAAACGGATGGAAACAACCAGATAAGAAATATTGCACTTTTGATATTGATGTTAAAGACAAAAATATCGCTATGATTGGCCATATGAATCATGAAGAAGGACTTTTTAATGAGGCTAATAGTTTTAACATTCTTGAAATGAATCCTCATAAGGGAGATTATCCATCAAGTGCCTGTGAGTTTATTCTTCCATCCTGTGATATTGTGATAATTACGGGAAGTGCATTTATTAATAAAACAATGCCGAGACTCTTGGAACTTTCAAAGAATGCGCTGACAATTATAACGGGACCAAGCACACCAATGGCAAAGGAATTGCTTAATGGAACATGTATAAGCAGGTTGGCAGGTTTTATTCCTGAAAATTGCGAGGAGTTATGGAACTTGATAACCGTCGGAAGTTGTAAGTCTCCATATGAATTTGGATATAGGTTTTACATCGATAAAAAATGGAAAAAAGACACAATGAAAAACAAATAAATATTCGTTTAATTTTCATTTTATTTGTGATTGTACTGATTTGCTCTGTTTTTGTCTCGTTTATGCTTGGCAGATACCCTATTAATCCCAAGGAATTGCTAAAAACGATTCTATATGACGGGTTAGGTATAGGGGAGCAAATAGATAAAAATATGTCAACGGTTCTGTACAAAGTCCGATTGCCGAGAATAATTCTTGCCTGTATGGTGGGGGCTGCGTTATCCACAGCTGGAGCCGCATATCAGGGAGTATTTCAGAATGCTATGGCCAGCCCTGATATTCTGGGTGCTTCTTCCGGTGCAGCTTTTGGCGCTGCCCTGGCAATTCTTAACAAAGCAGGTAATATTGGAGTAACAATAAGCGCTTTTCTTTTTAGTATGCTCACCGTCTTTTTATCTTGGTTCATAAGTGAAAGGGGAAGGGGCAAAAAGGTACTACTTCTCATCTTGTCGGGAATTATGGTCAGTTCTCTTTTTAATGCAGCAACATCTTACCTGAAACTTGTGGCGGATCCAAACTCAGAACTTCAGCAGATAACATACTGGTTAATGGGTTCGCTTTCTGGAGCAAAGAGAAAAGATTTATTAATTGCAGGAATACCTATGCTGATAGGGTTTGTTCCACTCATTATTTGTAGGTGGCAGATAAATATTCTGACACTTGGCGATGAAGAAGCGAGAACCCTTGGAATTGATGCTGACAGAATCCGTATAATAGTAATTGTTAGTTCGACGTTACTAACAGCAGCAGCTGTATCTGTTTCTGGTATGATTGGATGGGTTGGCTTGGTAATACCGCATTTATGCCGTAGAATCGTAGGTAATAATTATAAATATCTTATTCCAGCAGTAATAATTGTTGGAGCATCGTTCCTCCTTTGTGTAGATGATGTTTCAAGGACGCTTCTCCAAACAGAGATTCCGATAGGAATCTTGACGGCGTTCATAGGAGCCCCTTTTTTTATGGTACTTTTAACCAGAAAGGGAGATTATGTATGATTGAGAACTGTTTACAAATAAAAAATCTATCTTTTGGATATTCGGATAACGGAATGGTGTTACGGAATATCAATTTTAAAGCTTCATATGGTGAATTTGTGAGTATACTGGGGAGAAACGGAATCGGAAAAAGCACATTATTCAAATGTATACTTGGTATTATCAAAAATTATAAGGGTGATATTTTAATAGATGGGAAAAATATGCGATGTCTGTCTGCAAAAACTCTTGCAAAGAAAATTGCATATATCCCGCAGAGTCATTATCCGTCTTTTAACTATTCTGTTTTGGATATGGTGTTAATGGGAAGCGCCAATCAACTTTCAAGCTTTGGAAGTCCGGGAAAAAGACAGGAGGACGAGGCGTACAAGGCTTTGTCTATGGTAAAAATTGCACATCTTGCCAATCGGGGATTTGGACAGATCAGTGGTGGGGAACAACAACTAACGCTTATGGCAAGGGCAATTCTCCAAAATGCAAAGATATGGATTCTTGACGAGCCACTTGCAAGTCTTGATTATGGCAATCAGATAAGAGTTCTTACACAGCTTAAAAATCTATCAAAAGAAGGTTATTGTATTGTTCAGTCGATTCATAACCCTTTTCAGGCTTCGGAATTTTCGGATCGGCTTATAGCGATGAGTGATGGAAGTATTATCTGGGACGGATTTCCCAAAGATATCTCGGACAAAGAATTGATAAGTATAGTATATGGTACGGATATTATTAGGGAAGGATAACAAATCCATTCAAGGCTTATTTAAAATCCAACAAAATTATCAATCGGTCTATTAAGGCCGTAATAAAATATAATAAGAGGTAAAAATATGAGAAAAGTAAGTAGCATTATAATTGCGATATTGATTTTTATTAATATCGCTGCCTGTGGAACACAGAAAGAAACGCAGTTTGTACAGACAACCAGCGAAGAAACAACAACGACGGCTGCTGTCGTTACAGAAACAACTGGTGTTCAAAACAAAGTTGAATCAGAAAATGAATCCGTTGAAATTCGCAAGTGGACGGACTCCCTTGGCAGAACTGTTGAGATTCCAAAAGAAGTTGGAAAAATCGCATTATCAGGGCCGATGGCTCAGATAGTTCTTTACGCACTTTCTCCGGAAAAATTGGTTGGTTTTTCAGCCGATTGGTCAGAAGACGTTCGCGAGTACATACCTGAAGAGTATCTTAAACTGCCTACACTTGGACAATTATATGGGGGAAAGGGAGAAATAAACCTTGAAGAACTCTTGAAGGCAGCACCGGATGTGGTTATTGATATTGGTGAACCAAAAAAAAGTGCGAAAGAGGACCTGAATAATCTCAGCGAACAGACAGGTATCCCATTTGTACATGTAACATTGACAATGGAAACAGCGAGCGATGCATTTCGAATGCTTGGAGATTTATTGGGATTAGAGGAAAGAGCTGAAACATATGCTTTGTATTGTGAGGAAGTATATAACAGGGCAAAAGAAATAATTGAAAATGTCGGTGAGGAAAATCTGGTGAATTTTCTTTATGTGACTGGAGATGAAGGATTAAATGTTATTGCAAAAGATAGTTATCATGCAGAAATAATTGATATGTTTACAAATAATCTTGCAATAGTTGAAGAGCCATCATCAAAAGGAACAGGAAATGAAATAGATATGGAACAAATTCTTGTATGGAATCCTGAATATGTAATATTTGCTCCTAATAGTATATATGGCAAAGTAGAAGAAATGTCTGAATGGCACAATGTTTCAGCCATAAGAGATGGCAATTATTGGGAAACACCTTTTGGACCATATAACTGGATGGGATTTCCGCCATCTGTTCAACGTTACCTTGGCATGTTGTGGATGCCTCAGGTGCTTTATCCGGAATACGTGACATATGATTTGAAGGAAGAGGTTGTTAAATATTATGAGATGTTTTATCATTGTAGTCTGACTGATGAACAGTACGATAGGCTTACGAAAAACTCTTTAAAATAATAAATAATATTTGATAAAAATGTGAATTGGGAGATATTGATATTTGAGAAGCATTTATTTTGTCAGACATGCTCAACCGCTGTTTCCGACAGGAGAAAGGTACTGTCTGGGTGGAGAGACTGACTGGCCGTTAAGTGAAGAAGGTAGAAAACAATGTGAAATTCTAAAGGCAGAGTTCATTCCAGAAATAATGGAAGGTGCCAACCAGGGCAAATCCTTTGAAGTATGGTCGAGCCCACTTAAACGAGCTATTGAAACTGCGGAATACCTATGCTTGAAAAACCAGGTGCCTAAAATCAACCAGAACCTAAAAGAAATGTCAGCTGGAGAATGGGAGGGACTTTCATTTAGTGAAATTCGTCAAAAATATCCCGTTCAATATAAGTTAAGAAGAAATAATCAGGGAATGGAATTAATCCCTGGAGCGGAAACAAACGAACAAGGACTTAATCGATTTAGTAATGCTATATCTGAAATTCTTAATAAATCGAATGCTGAGAACATAATAATAGTGGCACATGCAACTGTGATACAGTTATACATGTGCCAATTGAATAACGAGCCACTTGACGTGTCAAGGAAATATAAACCAAATTATGCAGAGGTGATAAGAATGGACATAAATGCTTAAAAAGTTTTAAATGTAAGTTATGAATTTACAATTGAGAACATATGTTCTTTGAAAGCCTTCATGGCAGAGGATTCAAATTGCTTTTCATTTGAAATGAATAAAATATCATATTTAAAATGTGGGCCAGACAGGGGGATATCTACTGTCTGGCTTGTTTTATATAGATCTACAATTGGTTTTGGAAGTATTCCCACACCGATATTTAAGTCAACAAGTCTTAATACAAGGTCCCAATCACTTAAATGCATAAGGATATTGGGCATGATTCCTGCTTCCTCAAAAGCAGAATATATTTCATCATAAAATTTGTATTTTGTACTTAGTAATAATAATTTCTGATCCTTAAGGTCATTTAGGGATATTGAATCAAATTTACTTAGTCTGTTTTCCTTATTCATTACCACGGTATAGCAACTATTAAGAATGGATATTGAGTTACAGTCTTCAGTAATTGGTGATAGAGTAAAACCGCAGTCAATCAGATTTGATGTCAGCATTTTCTGAACATCTGTTGCCACATACTGACTGATAACCAGTTCTATTCCTGGATATTTTTTTACGAACCCAGAAATGATTTCTGGAAAAACGCATGTTCCAATGATGGGTGGGAGTCCGATTCTCAGAATTCCTGTTTTTGCAGTATGGAGGTTGCTTATTGTAGGTGTGATATTGTCATATTGAATGAGTATATTTTTAGCAAGGTTGTAAAGTTCTTTTCCTGAGCTAGTTAAACTCATCTTTTTTTCTTGAAAATAAATAAGCTTTACATTTAGTTCGTCCTCCAGCGCTTTAAGGGATTTACTCAAAGTTGATGGAGAAACGTATAAATAATGTGCTGCGTTCTGAATACTACGATAGTCGGAAACAGTTACAAAGTATTTTAATTGTTTTATATCCATTTTTTATCACCTCTAAGGGTTACCTGTGGTCACAACTTAGTAAAGCTGCACGCGAAAACGAAGTAGTTCTGGTTGGAGGTTCAATTCCCGAGGAAGAAGGCGACAAAATCTATAACACTTCATTCATCTTTTCAAAGGATGGGGAACAGATTGGCAGACACAGAAAAGTTCATTTGTTTGACATCGATGTTAAAGGCGGACAGAGGTTTTTTGAGAGTGATACATTCACTGCGGGAGACTCACTGACAGTTATAGATACCGAATATGGCAGAATTGGTGTCCAGATCTGTTTTGATATCAGGTTTATTGAGTGGTCCAGATTAATGTCTCTGGAAGGTGCTGAGATGATAATTGTACCGGCAGCTTTTAATATGACTACAGGACCTGCTCATTGGGAAATAAGCTTTAGAGCAAGAGCACTGGATAATCAGCTTTTCATGATAGGATGTGCACCTGCAAGGGATGTCAACGGTTCTTATGTTTCATATGGAAATTCAATAATTACATCACCATGGGGAGACATTATTGCAAGACTTGATGAAAAAGAAGGCATCCTTATTCAGGAAATTGAAACCGAAAAAGTAAAAAGCATAAGAGAACAGCTTCCTATTATGAAGAATCGTCGCATGGATATTTATAATATCGGATTAAACTGACTCATAATTGTATCGGAGAAAAAATATGAATATTGATATGCACAGCCACTTTATGCCAAAGGAATTGGCTGATTATATTTCAAAGCACGAAGAAAAGCTCGGCACCAAAATCATTGATATTAACGGAAAACCGTTTGTCAAGCATAAAGAAGGATCGCAGTATCCGTTTTTTGACGGTTTTCATGATATTAACACAAAACTTGAAGATATGAAAAAGATGAGACTGGACCATGCTGTCCTGTCAGTGAATCCTGGTACATTTTTCTACTGGGTTGATGCCCAGAGTGCATTGGATACTTCAAAAATCTGTAACGATTGGGTTAGCGAAGTGGTAAAGAATGACCCTGAACATTTTTCTGGAATGGCAACTCTTCCTATGCAAGACATTGATTTAAGTTTAAAGGAACTTGACAGGTCTCATAATGAACTCGGTCTAAATTCAGTTGAAATAGGACCTGTAATCAATGACGAATATCTGGACGAGAAAAAATACCTTTCATTCTTTGAATATTGTGAGACAAATAATATATTGGTGATGCTTCATCCTTATTATATCAGTACAAAGCCGGGATATCCCAGATATTTTAACACCAATTTGATATGCAATGTGCATGAAACGAATCTTGCAATCAACGCAATGATTTTCGGAGGGATATTTGAAAAATTCCCGAAACTTAAGGTTCTCTGCTCACATGGTGGAGGAAACTTCCCATATCAGCTTGGAAGGCTAATGCATGGTTTTGAAGTGCGACCTGAACCGAAGGTAAACATTTCAAAGAGCCCTGAAAATTATCTTGGCGGACTGTACTTTGATACAATAGTATTCTGGACGCCTGCGCTTCAGTTCCTGGTAGACAACTTCGGAACAGATAAGGTGGTAGTCGGAACAGATTATCCGTATGACATGGGTGATATGAATCCGATTGACAGCATCGAAGCACTTCGCTTAACAACACAAGAAAGAAAAATGATTTCGGAAATAAATGCAACTAACCTATTGAACGATAGATTTTGATTTTTTTAATCAATTTACTTTTTTGCCCTTAAAGAAATCCCGACACAATTAATCTGTGTCGGGATTTTCACGTTGTCATAAAAAAGCCTATCCTGTCGGCCAACAGGATAGGCGGTGTCTGTAAAGACATTTTCCTACTGTGAGCATCCACTTTGGAGCGGGTGCTTTCTACTTACTTATATATCACAAATCCGGCCTAGTTTCAAGTGTTGAATCCGCGTACAAGGTCCTCGAATGTATCACGTCTTCTGATGAGTCTGTCATTTCCATCCATATCGATAAGAACCTCAGCAGGTCTTAATCTGCAGTTGTAGTTTGAAGCCATTGAGTAGCCGTAAGCGCCTGCATTTCCGATTACGCATGCATCGCCGATCTCGGCCTTCTTAACCTCTCTGTCCTTTGCGATGATGTCGCCTGACTCACAGATGTTACCAACGATAGTAGCAATCTCTGTCGGAGCATCAACGTTGTCCTTCTTAACAATCTCTACTGCATGGTATGAATCATACATTACAGGTCTCATGAGTACGTTGAAGCCAAGGTCTGTTCCAACATATGTCTTCTCGTAGTTCTCCTTTACAGAGTAAACCTTTCCAAGAAGAAGGCTGCACTCACATGCAATGTATCTGCCTGGCTCAATCTTGAATACGATGTCCTTATTGTCATAATCCTTAAGGAACTCGCTGATTACCTCATTAAGCTGTCTTCCTGTCTCCTTGAGGTCAAGTCTTCCCTCTCCCTCGTGGTAAGGAACACCAAATCCGCCGCCCATGTCAACGAACTTAAGTCCAGGGAACTGGGCTGCAATCTCAAGTAATGATTTTACGCCTGCAACGTATGGTGTAGGCTCCATGAAGAGTGAACCGATGTGCTGGTTGATTCCAACGAGCTTAAGGTCATACTTCTTAAGGATTTCCTTTACCTCAGGAACGAATTCCTTCTGTACGCCAAACTTTGTTCTCTTTCCGCCTGTGATAACCTTCTCGTGGTGACCTGCACCTACGCCTGGGTTAAATCTTACACATACCTCTCCGCCAGGATTAAGCTGGCCGTATGTCTCAAGCTGTGAAAGTGAGTCAACGCTCACTGTAGCGCCTGCATCGATTGCATACTGCATCTCCTCAGGTGAAACATTGTTTCCCATGTAGAGGATTCTGTTGCTTGGGAAGCCTGCAAGCTTCTCAAGGTAAATCTCACCCGGTGACATAGCATCTGCATCGAGATCCTCGTCGAGGGCAATTTTAAGAATTTCAAGGTTTGTATTTGCCTTTACCGAATAGCTGACCCTGAGGTTCTGCTCCGGAATAAGGTCATGCATATCCTTGCAGCACTGTCTTAAGATTTTCTCATCATAAACATATAACGGGCTGCCGTATTTCTCTAAAAGTTCGAATACTCTATTATTATCTAAAAACATGGTCGACCTCTCTATAATTCTGAATTAGCACATTTAGAATAACATTTTATGGTAACCTATTCAACCAAAAAAACGTTTCTCTTAAATTTTGTGTTATACTGTAAAAAACTGCGGTAAATTCGCAGTCTGATATGGAAAAAAGCAACAAAGAAAATGACGCAAAATGAGAAAAATGTTCTTGTTTGGAACTTGTTTTTCAGTAATGCGTCATAGGTGTGATTAATTAAGTCCCTGCTCCCTGATGATTTGCGGAAGCTTTGATTTACTAAAGAGTGTGATGAATGCTCCTCCGAGTACTCCTACTGCGAGGATTTCTCCGATTCCAACCGTAATCATCATGAACCAGAGTGCATCCTCAAATCCATAAGCAAACTTAAGTACGAATGGTACGATTATGGTATTGCTGATGATTGGAGGAAGAACAGCTGAAAGGATGAAGCTGAGTGATGGCTTCTTGTTCTCTAGTGTTGCGGCAAGCATTTCCTGTGTGAGCTTTCTTGTGAGCACTGCACCGATAAATGTTGCGAGTGTTCCGAAGATGATGTCAGGAAGTATGCAGCCTCCGAGGAAGTTTGTAAGGAAGCATCCGAGTGTTACGCCGATTACGGCAGACGGCATGAATGCAGGCAGAATGACAAGCATTTCGCTTATCCTGCACTGGATTGGTCCGAAGCTGATTGGTGCCAAGAGTAAACTTAGCACAGTGTAGACGGCGGCGATCATTGCAGCGCCGCAAAGTGTTTTAAGATTTGTCTTCATTTTAAATTCTCCGTAGTTTTATTTTTAGTGAGGATGGTCACGAACTCACTGCTTCCTTTGGAAGCCTCAAAAGTATATCATCTTGTGAATGGCAAATCAATCGGCCAAAAGCCCAACTTTATGGAAAAAATGCATAATATTATGCACTTTTTCCTCAAATATGAGCCTGAAAACCATACCGGGATACCAATTAGGGAAATTTATTCATCATTGTGTGATAGATTAATGTAAAAAATTAAGGATAAAGATATGGATATTAACATAGTAAGATCAAACAGAAAATCAATATGCATCCAGGTTAACCCCGACCTTACGGTGACTGTCAGGGCACCGCTTCTTATGCCAAGGTGGGAGATAGACCGCTTCATAAAGGCGAAGGAATTATGGCTTGAGAAGACACTTAAAAAGGTAGCAGAGAGCAACGAGGCAAATAAGAATGCAAATGTTACATATTACACAGAGGCTGAGTTAAAGGCACTTGCTAAGAGTGCAAAGAAATATATCCCTACCCGCGCGGCATACTTTGCCCCAATGGTCGGCGTGAGCTACAACAGGATTGCCATCAAGTGCCAGCATACAAAGTGGGGAAGCTGCAGCAGTAAGGGAAATCTAAACTTTAACTGTCTCCTTATGCTCATGTCGCCTGAAATCATCGACTATGTGGTTGTACATGAGCTTTGCCACAGAAAGGTCATGAACCATTCGGCTGCCTTCTGGAGTGAGGTGGAGCGCGTGATGCCCGATTACAAGGTACGCCGCAGTGCACTTAAAAGGGACGGAAGAGCTGTTATGCAGAGGCTTTATTGACCTTGAACTGATGAGAAAAAAATGTTTTATGATGGAAATACCACTTCATAATGCATTAATGGAATATGATATGTGAACTAAGATGGAGTGCCTAGTGGGGTACTTCCGTATTCATATAAAAAGACCCGCCTGCGGCAACAGACGGATCTGACAGAACTTCTATCAATGCGGGCGCACGAATAGGTCTGTTTTTATATTATAGCATAAGATGAGAAATAATACTTCAATATCTTAATTATAGAGCATTGCATCTAAAATATGATAAAATATGAGTGTTGCAAAATACGTAAAGACGGAAGAATGATTGATGCGTGGAGAAAAGGATGATAGAAAAATTACATTCCACAAGATGCGGAGATATCCACTACTGGGTAAATGAAAAGAAGGATACGCCGGTTACCCTTGTGTTCCTGCCGGGACTTACTGCAGACCACAGGCTCTTTGATAAACAGATTGAGTATTTTGAGGATACATATAACTGTTTTGTCTGGGATACTCCTGCTCACAGTTCATCGTGGCCTTTTGATTTTGATTTTACCCTAAGGGATAAGGCAATCTGGCTTAATGAGATCATTGAATCAGAGCATATAAATGATTTCGTGATAATAGGACAGTCGATGGGCGGCTATGTTGGTCAGATGTACTTTGAACTGTTTCCTGGAAAGGCAAAGGGTTTTATATCGATTGATTCGGCACCGCTTCAGAGAAAATATGTGACGGGTATTGAGATATGGCTACTTAAAAAAATGGAACCCGTATACCGCATTTATCCATGGAAATCCCTTCTTAAGACAGGTTCAAATGGCGTTGCCTCAACCGAGTATGGCAGAAGGCTTATGCATGACATGATGATGGTCTATGACGGCGACCAGGCAAGATATGCAAGGATAGCAGGACATGGCTACATGATGCTTGCTGAGGCCATGGAGGCAGACCTTCCATATGAAATCAAATGTCCTGCCCTTCTTATTTGCGGAGAGGAGGACAAGGCCGGCTCTACAAAGAGATACAATAAGGCATGGCATAAGGAAACCAGCCTCCCACTTGAGTGGATTCCCGGTGCCGGACATAACTCGAATACAGATAAGCCTGAAATTATTAACGGTCTCATTGAGAGGTTTGTAATGGCGTTAAATAATAAATAAGAAGAAGCTGTTTATAAAAAAGCGGAAGCCCTGAGTATTTAAAACAGGATTTCCGCTTTTGGTTTTTATGGAAAAGCGTTACGCTTCTTTAGCTTTCCTAGAATTATCGACTTGATGGAAGCGTGTAAGTGACAGTTGGTCACGCATGCTCCTCAAGCCATCTCATGGCTGTATAGGCATAGACTGCTGCACCCTTGTCGAGGGCACGCTCGTCAAATCTTACCATCGGATGGTGCTGCGGGTAGGAATAGCCGTCCTGCGGGTTTCCTGCCGCAAGTGCAAGCATGATGGCTGGAACCTGCTGGCTTACATATGCAAAGTCCTCTGAACCTGCTGATTTTGATGAGGCACCTCCGCCACCCATTGCAGCGAGGTCTGCGGCTGAAAATGCCATTGTGGGGCCTAAGAGCTCCTTTACATATTTTGCGGCATCTTCTGCAAGCCCTTTGTTATTATTAAGTGTCGGGGTTCCGCTTCCGAATGTAACCTCGGCAGTTGCCCTGAATGAGGAAGCGATTCCCTCCGAAATCTCATTGAGTCTTTTTTTAATGAATGCCCTTACATCCTCGTCGTATGTGCGGAGAGTTCCCTCCATCGTAGCCTCATCTGCAATGGCGTTGGCAGCAGTTCCTGCGTTCATTTTTCCAATTGTGAGGACTGCGTTATCAGAGATTGCGATTTCACGTGTTCCGATTTCCTGAAGCGCAATGAGGATATGTGCGGCGGCATTAATCGGATCTACACCCATGTTTGGCATTGAGCCGTGGCATCCGGTACCCTTTACCTTTATTGTGAAATAGTCTGCTGCAGGTGCGCTTACCCCTGGAGGTGATACAATTACTGTTCCCGGTGTCATTGGAATGCCGGCCATTGAGTGGATCATAAGCGCTGCATCTACTGACGGATTTTCCAAAAGCCCGTTTTTAATCATGTCATCGGAGCCCATAAAGACCTCCTCTGCAGGCTGGAACATGAGCTTTACTGTGCCGTTTATCTCATCCTCGTGTGCCTTTAAAATTAGTGCTGCGCCAAGGAGCATTGCCGTATGTGTATCATGTCCGCAGGCGTGCATGCAGCCGTTTGCAGACTTAAAGGGCTCATCCGTCTGCTCCTTTATTGGGAGAGCATCCATGTCGGCACGAAGCATGAATACCTTTCCCGGTTTCTTTCCGCCTGCAAGTGCCACAAGTCCTGCCTTACCGCATCTTTTTGGCTCGTAGCCCATCGAAATGAGCGCCTTTTCAACATATTCAACAGTATCACCGATGTCAAAAGCCACACCTGGGTGAGCATGAAGGTATCTTCTGTCATTTACTATGATGTCCTTAAGCTCAGCTGCCTCGTTTAAAATCCTGCCTGCGTCCATGTTTGCCTCCTTTTGATTAATTTTAAAATTCCATTTTGTGTAAGTGTTTTCCAGTTTCGTATCACTTATTCTATTATACAATTATTTCAGTTATAATGAATTAAAAATAAAAAAGGAATTAAAAATATGACTAACATTGAACTTATAAACGAAGCAATAAAAGCGAGGGAGCATGCTTATGCTCCGTACTCCAAATTTCATGTGGGAGCGGCACTTCTTACTAAGACCGGAAAAATCTACCATGGCTGCAACATAGAGAATGCATCCTACGGTGCCACAAACTGTGCCGAGAGAACGGCGTTCTTTAAGGCTGTGTATGATGGTGAGAGGGATTTTGAAAGCATTGCTATAGTAGGCGGTCCAGCGACAGGGACTGAAGAGTCAGGCCCGGATGATTTGCAGGGAAGCGGTACAGGAAAAACAACGGAAGAGGATGCAGGTGAAATCTGTGCGCCATGCGGCATATGCCGCCAGGTTATGATGGAGTTTTGTGATCCTGATACCTTTAAGGTAATCCTTAATGATGGTGATAATGGTCCTGTCGAGTATCTCCTAAAGGAGCTTCTCCCGCTTGGTTTTGGCCCTGGAAACTTAAATAACCACTAATGACAGCTTTATGCTGTCTTTTTTCTTGAAAACATTGTGAAAGTGTGATAAATTTTATTCAGATAGATTTTGTTAAAATTGATTTTGATAAAA
>JAUNDA010000001.1:47718-62950 GCA_030526295.1 Eubacteriales bacterium | reverse complement strand
ACACATCTTCCCCCGCATATTGAGTAAAATAAACCTTATAATTTAAAAGAAATTATGTATATTAATATGATAGTCAAAATAAAACTTAAGGGATTTCCATAAATGACGAAACAAAATATCTTTCATTAAATTATTTGAATAAAATTGAAAAAAGGGGAGGTCATTCATGTTTATTGGACGAGAACGGGAACTGGCCGCATTACGGGATTTTTATGATAAAAACGGAATGGGAATGACGGTCATATACGGACGAAGGCGCATTGGAAAATCCACGCTGATAACGGAATTTGTCAAAAACAGGAAAGTAATTTTTTATACGGCAACAAAGATTGGCAAAAACAGAAATCTTGAACTGTTTTCGAAAGAGGTCCTTCGCGTACTGATGCCGGAAATGGGAGATGCGGTCTTTGAAAGCCTTGAGGCTGTTTTTGATTTTATAGGAAAGAATGCCGGAAAGGAAAAGCTTGTAATAGTAATCGACGAACTCCCGTATTGGGCTGAAAAAGACGAGGCGCTTTTGTCAGTATTGCAGAAATACATTGATACTGTATGGAATGACAGCAACCTTAAGATAATTTTGTGCGGTTCGTCATTAAGCTTCATGGAAAACAGGGTTCTCAGTGAAAAAAGCCCGCTGTTTGGCAGACGTGATTCACAGATTAAGCTGGAGGCCTTTGATTATTATGACGCGGCAAGATTCGTGCCGAATTATTCAAATGAGGATAAGGCCATATGTTACGGAATAACAGGCGGTGTGGCAAAGTACCTGTCAATGATAGACCCGGGGAAAAGCCTTGATGAAAATATAGTAAGGCTATTTTTCAGAACGGACGGATATCTCTATGATGAAACCAGAAATCTCCTGACTCAGGAATTCTCGGAGATTTCTATTGTCAACAACATTATTGAACAGATTGCATCAGGCGAAAATACGTTAAACATCATTGCGGGAAAGATCGGAGAAAAGGAACAAACGGTACTTTATTCACTGGAGAAACTCATTAACGTGGGCCTTGTTGAAAAAAAGAAGTGCATCACAGAGGAAAAGAACAAGAAGAAAACGCAGTATGTGCTAAAAGACCATATGTTCAAATTCTGGTATGGATTCATCCCAAAGGCCACCAGTGTAATAGAAATGGGGCAGGGGGAATTATACTATGAAAAAATAGTAAAACCGCTTCTTCATTCCTTTATGGGTCCAGTATTTGAGGAGATGTGCAGGTATTATACCCTGAGGCAGGGAATACTCGGAGAGTACGGGAGCTTTATTACATCGTGCGGAAACTGGTGGGGTACTGAAAATATTAGGGACACGGACGGAAGCCTAAGAACCCAGTCTGCGGATATTGATGTGGTTGCATTGTCCGATATTGACAGGAAGGCTGTTATCGGCGAATGCAAATTCAAGAATGAAAAAATCGATAAAGGGGTATATGAGGTTCTTTTAAGAAGGGGGAGCCTTATCCCATCTAAGTACAGGATAACCAAATACATACTGTTTTCACTGTCAGGTTATTCAGACTGGTTTTCATCCATGAAAGATGACAGCGTGTTAATGCTTACGCTGGATGACCTTTATAAGTCGTAAACGGCCTAAAAAGAACGATAATGGCCATTATGTGACACCCTACCCCAATGTCCGTATTGTTATTAATGCGAAATCGGGCATAATGGTGGTAAGTAAAATGCACATAGTGGAAGCATTTACAGATTATGAGGAGCGTATATGGGAAAGAGTAAAAGAAAAATCTTTTCGCTGGTTCTGGCAGTTTTGATGCTTGTCGGAACGGTTTCCGGCAGTGCATATGCCGCAGGCTCGATTTCCGGTGTCAATTATACGATGATTGACACGACAGGCTCTCGCGTAACGCTTGAACTTGGTGGTTTAAGCTTTGAGGGACAGCTTTCAAAGGGAAGGATTCTCTCCGACAGCGAGAAGGACAAGATCATAAAGCAGGTCATGAACGAGATGGACCTTTCCGTAGGAATGCTTGAAAATGCACAGTATCTCATTGACGAGGCCAAAAAGCAGGTCGGAATTACGGACGAGGACCTTAACGAGGCCATCCGCAAGGTGACGGGAATGCAGGACCTCATTGACCTATATAAATATGTCATGGGAAATGAGGGTGACCCGGGTGTCAAGACTAATGCCCAGATGGCCCAGGATATGCTTAAGAGCGAGGTCATGGGAAAGGCAGAGGATGCCCTTGAGGATATCGTGACACATGGCGGAAAGGTAGCCGTAAAGGGAGTTTCAAAATTTGCTTACAAGCTTATCTTCATTCTCCCGGACCTTCTTGATGCGGGACTTAACCTCTACGGCAAGTTTGAAAAGAGCCTGGAAATCTATGCGATAGGAATCGACAGGGAAATTAAACTGATCGGTTTTTATGAGGAGTGTAATAACCGCATAAGGGAGGCTTCAGGTGAAGGCGGAGCATATTACATAAGGTTCAATGACCCGACTCAGACATATAACTGCACATTCTGGGAGGCTGGCGGAAACATGATGGAGGCCAAGCTTTCGGGAACGCTTGAAAAGACTCTTGGCGGGGAAGGTGATGGCTTCGGAGGAACATATTCCGGAACCCTTACACTTACCATGGAATCAGTGGACCTCTCTCCTGCGGAGAGTAACCTTATTAATTCAAAGGGACTTGAAAAATTCAGGAATGCACTTAAACAGGCCGGCGGCTTTAAGCAGACAGGTAACAGCGGTAAAAAAACAAAGCTTAAGAGGACAGTAAGCGGCGATGTATCAGTCACAATCGATGAGATAAGCGGAAAGCAGACGGTTAAGGTGGACGGAAGCCTTAACTCAGGCACAGACGATACTGAATTTAATTTGGATAGGACTCTTACATTCCAGAGGGTGAATATGTCCACTACAAACTCAGAAATTAGGTGTACATCGACGGATGTTAATTCAGTCTCATTCTCGGCTGACAGCGTGAGCTCGTTTGGAAGCCATACCGAGACAGGAGCAGGTTCCGCAACAGGCGAGCAGGAACCGGGAACTGTATGGAAGCCGCTTGAGAGCACACCGAAGCTTGAGGTTTACGGACGCTGATTAAGCGGGGAACTGAATGTTAACCGGAAAAGATTACAGGTTTTGGATAATCTAAACAGAATCAATAGATACAGCACTCAAATATGTATTTGGGAGGAGTGAATACATGAAAAAACTAATTGCTTTAATTCTTACCCTGGCGATGGTCATGTCCCTTGCAGCATGCGGTGGCAGCAACTCGGGAAGCGAAACAACGAACCAGACGAGTGAGAGCAAGGCGGCAACAGAAACAAAGGCCGAGGCAGAAAAGGAAAGCACGGAAGACAGTGACGAAACAAGCGTTGAGGTATTCCTTAAGTCCATGGATTCAATTGTCGAGGTAGGAGACAAGGTGGCAGAAGACGGACTGAGGCTTCAGCCTGCAAGCTACTATGCATTTGCGGGTGCTTCTGTTTCAGCGCTCCGCTACGCTGTTGAGTACATCCTCTGGCTTAAGGGAGAGGGAGACGACCTCGCATCCTTTACGGCAGAAAGCCGCTACGTTGGATGGGACCAGATTGCAGCAGTAAGCTACGCTTCACCGTATCCTTATTATTTCGAGGGACTCATCTACCATGTGCAGGATAAGAAGGAAGAGGCAAAGGATGCCTATGTAAATGCCGTCATTAATCCCGCATATCCGGAGGACGGAGTGAATTTCTATTACCTAAAGAATAAGAGCGTTGACGAGCTTTATAAGCTTAGGGACGAGCTTAGGGAGAAGGAGAACGAGATTTACGCTAAATTTAATCCAGAGCTTATCTTAATCGAGCGTGACCCCTGTTTCTTTGATACCGAGTACCTCCGTGTAAGGAGCCGCGAGGCTGTAGAGGCAGGAGATTACAAGCTTGCCGCTTCATATGCGATTATTGCGGTACAGAACGACCCGATGGATGTTCTCAACTTTAAGAATGCAACAGTATGCTGCCTTCTTGCGAATGACTTAAGGAAGGCAGGCCTCTATCTTGACCAGGGCCTTCTCTTTGCCCCTGATGATGAGGCACTTAATACGCTTTACAATACGCTTAAGGAACTTGGAGGAAGCAAAGAATGATGAAGAGGAGAATTATCCCCGTTCTTATCTCTGTGATTGCTATCATCCTCGCATTCCCGGTCGTATCATACGCGAGGCTTGAGGGTGTTGACTACAGTGAGATAAATCCGACGGGAAGTGATGTAACGATAGAAGTCGGCGGACTTATTTTTAACGGCTACCTGACACAGAACAAGGTTCTTTCAGATGAAGAAAAGGACAAGGTCATCCGCCAGGTAATGAATCAGGAAAAGATTACATCGGGCATGCTCCTTAATGCAGGCTCACTTATTGACGCGGGATATGCAGAGCTTGGCTTAACAAGGAAGGACTGGATTCAGTCAATCTGTGATGTTACGGGAATACAGAGTGCCGTTGACCTTTTTAATTATGTCAATAAGAGTCTTGATCCGGAAGATTTCATTGGAGAGGTAAAGACAGAGGGACAGCTTGCCGGCGACTACCTTAAGGGAAAGGCGTTGGACTGGGCTAAGGATACAACCTTTGACGCGGCGACAAACGGCGGAAAAGCAATACTCGGAGTCGGAAAAACAATAGGCTATAAGCTTTTATTCCTGCTCCCGGACATTGCGGACGCAGGTCTTAAGCTTCTTGCCAAGTACGAAAAGAGCAGGGACACGGTAGCACTTGGCCTTGCGAAGGAGCTCCAGCTAAAGCTCTTCTATGAGAAGTGCAACAAGGCCATTAAGGAGGCCGCGGGAAACTACGGCGATTACAGGATCATATTTGACAACTGCTACCAGACATATAACTGCACATTCTGGGGAATCCCGGGAGTCTTGATGGAGGCAACCTTTAACGGTACCCTCGAAAAGCAGCAGGGCTCGTTCCTAGACAAGGGCGGAATATACGAGGGGCCGGTAGACCTTGTCATAAAGGCGGTGGACCCAAAAACGGACATTAACGGAAGCTTCCGCACAAAGAACAATTTCGTGATCAAGAAGGCCATTGACAGCTGGAAGGCATTGCCGTTCAAGCTTACATACAGTGACCAGATAAACAATCCGACAAGGATTATCCGTACGATGAAAGGAAAAATGCAGGTTGAGATTATATCCTACAGGGGATATCAGGAGCCTGAAATCGTAGGAAGCTTTAATTCAATAAAGGATGAATTAGACTTTGGTTTTAACCATACGGTTATCGGTATCGGCAAGTACGGAAATGCAACATATACGCTTAGGATATTTGTTGTCGGAAACTCACCAGAAAAAATTTATGCAAAGGCTGATTACGATTTTGAAGCAAGAGGCCCGCATTATAGTTTTTTTGATGACATAATGGATGTAGACGGTAATTTTGAGGGCGATGTCGGAACGATATGGAAGCCGATTGAGGATAAGCCAAGGATGATTGTGGAAAGTCCAAGATAATATAAAAACGGAGGGAATAAGATGAAGAAATTTATTGCGGCTATTATAGCCATCATGATGGTGCTTTCACTTGTGGCATGCGGTGGAAAGAGTGCTGAGAGCAACGAAACAAAAAAGGCTGAGACAAAGACAGAGGCAAAAGCTGCTGACGCCCCGTTAGCACGCGAGGAGAAGACCGAAGAGGCACTTAAGCGTGAGGACGGTGCTTCTGACAAGGTTGAAACAAAGAAGGAAGAGACAAAGGCCGAGAAGACAGAAACCATTGACCTTGATTTTAACTTTGAGGATGTTACCAGCAATGAGGCTACGGATATTATCTGGGCCTTTGAGGATGAGGAAACAAAGAGGATTTTTGTTGAAGAGGCAAAGGCTGAGGGCGTTGAGGTAATCTTTGGCGCTGACGGCACCACAACCATGATTGAGCCAACTGGTGAGAAGTATGTACAGACACCTGACGGAGTATGGACAATTGATGCTCCTGACGGAGGAACAATCCAGATGGGCGGCAACTGGCCGGATAACGAGTTCACAAAGGGCGTTCCGGAACCTTCGTTCGGTATCACCGCAGTAGAGGAGACCAGCATAGGCTTCACGGCAATTCTTGAGACAGATAACCTTGACGATTTAAAGAAATACTGCGAGAAGATTAAGGTAGCAGGCTTTACCGAGGAACTTGACGAGCAGGAGGTTCAGGTTCAGGGAATGGACATTTATTCCTTCACTGCCAAGAATTCAGCCGGAAAGTCGGTTAACATCGCATTCACTGCAGGCGTTGCCGGAATTACAATCAGTAACTTCTGATTGAATAGTGCTGATTAATAGTAAATTCGTCAGAGAGACCTCGCGCAACCAAGCTTTGCTTAAGCGCGAACGGTCCTCTGACGAATTTTAAAAGTTACATCTCAATTTACGTGAAGAGGAGGACGGTATTTGCCGTCCTCCTCATTTGGTTTAGGTCTTCGGTAAATCCGAGGGGTGGATTTACTTAGGGATAGTTATTATTAATTAAACGTAGTACTCCATCGGATATGTGAGGTATGCGTTTGGCTCTAACTGGTCAGCTGTTACATAGCCTGCAGGAGCTGTGATGAGCTGTGGGAGACGGTTAACGATTGTAGCACATGTGTGCTCAACTGTAGCCGGCTTAACGATGTGGAACTCTGTGTCAGGCTCGCCTGAAAGCCACCAGTCACACATATCTCCATCCTCAGGTCCGTAAACCTTACCGATTGTCTCCTCCTCAACTGTGATGCCCTGCATTGTCTCGATTGTTACAACAGCGCTCATACCGATGCAGTTGCCAGCCTTGATTGTCTTGCCAAGTGTCTCTGAGTAGATGTCCTCGTCGATGATGTAAGGAACGTGCTTCTGGTCAATTGTCTTGATTGTGAGGCCAAGCTTGTTGCAGATAGCCTCTGCAGCGTTCCAAGCATATGAAGGCTCGAACTCTGCCGGATGTGCAATCTGTGCCTCGAACTCCTCAGCTGTAAGGTCACAGCCGTGAGCCTTTGCAAGTGCAAGACCGTACTCGTCAACGTTGTAGCTGTAAGCACCCTTGATCTTTGTGATCTTGTTCATGCCGCCGGCTACGAGACCAACGATGTTGATCCAGAAGATATCCTGCATTCCTGAACCTGTGATTGTGCAGCCTGTTTCCTTTGCAAGAGCATCAAGCTTGTTGATCTGGCCTGCTGCTGTTGTCCATGGGTAAATAGCCTCCTCACATGTTGTGATAACGTTGATTCCGCGTGCTACGCACTTCTCTACGTGATCATAGATATCATTGATGAAGCTGAAGAGTGTAACGATTGCTACATCAGCATCGCACTCATCGAGAACCTTGTCAGCATCGTTGCTGATGATGATTCCTGTCTTAACGCCGAGCTCTGCAAAATCTCCAACGTCCATTCCAACTACCTCAGGGTTAACGTCGATGGCACCAACGATCTGTGCACCGTGCTCGTGAAGGTAACGAAGGATGTATTTTGACATCTTGCCGCATCCGTACTGTACAACTTTAATCTTTTCCATGTGATTTCCTCCTGATAATAAAATGTTTAATTGATAGGTTACTAAAATGTTTCCTTTAAGATTTGGTTACTGATGTCCCGGCACCTGCCGGAAGACTAAAGGATGTGCGTTTTTTGATTTTACGCACCACAGATTGTCTCTGTGTCTTAATCATAAACCCTAATCCAACGTGAGAGTCAACCACATTTTGTTATTTTTATATCAAATATTTGAAAGGGACATAATTAATTGGATAATGTCACTTTATGATATCTATTAATAGACTGTGCCAAATATTCGTCACTTTGCTTACGAGATACTCATCACCGGTTTTTATGCTTATTTCTTGAAGGTTACCGGCACCTGGAGCCTTAGGAACATGTTTCGTTTCTGTGAGTCAAAGATGTTAAATTCTGTCAGAACCTCGCAGATGTAATCACCCGAGATGATGTAGTTATTTTCCCTGCAGTATTCCTTAAGCTTGTTTGCATAATCGATTTCCCTGTCGTAATCATCGAGGTAAATGCAGGCATGCATTCCGCTGTCGAGGACACTGGATGGAAGACTTTGCTCCTTAAGCTCCTTGTCACCGAAGATAAAGATCTTATCTGCCACAAAAGAACCCTTTTCAAAGTCCTCCTGCCTTATACTTGTTCCAACGCTATATGTATGAACCTGTTCAATACCGCGGTCGCTGAGTGTGTTTCTAAGCTCTGCAAGCATAAGCTCGTAATCCCTTAGGGTGGAGGCGTAGAAGTTAACCCTGCAGGGGATTGCGATAATTGTTCTTCTGTCAATGTATTCAAGCGAAATGGTGCCGATTACAGGCGATTTTCTGTAACGCTCGATCGAGGCAATGGCTCTTTCTACTGCTGCATGGCGGTATTTAAGTACCCTCATCTGCTGGTGGAGCTGCTCGTTTTTCATTATGAGAATCTGTTCTACGGCTGTGACATCCTCCTTTTCGAGAACTGCACTTATCTCGGAAAGACTCATTCCGAGCTCCTTCATATATGAAATCATGTCGAGTCTTGCACACTGGCCGCGGTCGTAGTAGCGGTAGCCTGTGTCAGGGTCAACGTAGCTTGGCTTAAGGATTCCGTTTTCATCATAGAGCCTGAGCGTTGGAACAGTGACACGGTTTAACTCCGCCATCTTTCCGATTGAGAGCATGTTCTCCTTCATGCTTTCCTTTATATATCCCTTTATATAATTATCCAAAATCTCACCTCCTGAATCTTATCAAGACTTCGTGCTGGTTATCCCGATGCGTCTTTCCAAATCACCTCAAAACTTCTCACCGGTTCTCCCAAAGCTTCTTCCTGAATCTCATCAATCCTTCCACCTTGGTTCATGCAAGGTTTCATTCTGAATCTCATCAAAGCTTAGTCCGGAATTAATTAAAGTGTGGGAGCGGTACAAACCTTTAAAAACTCTCATCTAACATTAGACTTCGTTACTAATTTAACAGATGAATACGCGGATGTAAATCCCAAAATGGAGAGTTTTTGTAAATATGTGACTATAATAGATTCGTCAGATAGACCTCGCTGGGTTTAGCTTCTTAAGCGCGAACGGTCCTCTGACGAATCACAGCCTGAGTGTTAATTTATTATGATGTGTTTTTTTATAAAAAAAGAACGACACTAGGTCGTTCCTTAAAAATAAGCCTCGCAAAATTTGGGTAATTCAAAGCAAGTAATTCAGTTTGCGAAAACATTTTTAACTATTTTGTTGTCAGGATCAAAGTCCCTTTCCCTCGAAGCCTACGAGGAATCCGCCAGGCTCTGCATAGAAGCAACAGAGACCTTTGTTCGCTCTGATCTTGATGTCGCACTCCGGGAACTCGGCTCTTATCATATCTGCCAGTGTATCGGCAGCCGCCTTGTTCATGGTGTGACTGATTCTTACCTTTCCGCCGGTAAATCCGCTTTCCTTCATGGAATCGAAAATCTGACGGATGGCTTTCTTTTCTCCCCTGCATTTGTGAAGTGGTTCGAGTTCACCGTCTACGCTGGCTCTTCCAACAAGTCTTATTCCGAGGATGCTTGTGATGGCTGCTACAGCAGGCTTAACTCGTCCGTTCTTCGCGAAGTTTGACAGAGATTCAAGAGAAAACAGAAGGAGCGTACATTTGGAATATTTCGTTATTTCCTCCTGAATCTCATCAAAGCTTAGTCCGGAATTAATTAAAGTGCGGTATTTTTCAATTATGAGTTCCGGTTCCGGTCCGGCAGACAGGGAATCTAAAACAAATACCTTTCTGTCAGGATGTTGCTCCTGATAACTCGCTTTAGCAACACAGGCTGCATTGTATGAGCCTGAGAGGTGGCTCGTGATGGCGATGGCAAAAACCTCATCGGCATCTCCGAATGCCTCCAGCCATTCGCCGACTCCGGGACATGCCGAGCCGCTATGGCCTTTATAATTTTTGAGATACTCAAGCATTTCTTCCTTGCAGAGCTTCTCATCATCAACAAATTCTCTGTCACCGGCCACAATTTTCATCGGAACCGATACAAAATTGTCTAAGTCTCCGGTTAACAGGTTAGCCGAAGAATCCGAAACGATAATTCTCTTTTTTTCCATTATTGTTCCTTTCAAAACGGCTTGACTTTGTTCCTAATAATAACTATTATAGTAGGCATATGCAACAACAATTGCAATAAGCACCTTTAGTTGCTTATATAATAGGCTATTAGGAAGAAAAAGCAAGCCTTTTATTTTTTAAAGCGACTTTTTAGCGAAAAAGTTGCTTATATTATAAAAATCAGCGACTTAAATGCAATAAAAGTTGCACTAAGACAGTTATAGTGATAACGACTAATCAAATTATACTCGAAAGGACCGCTTATGGGAGCAAGCCCAAAAACAACAGCATTTTTAAAAGAATGTATGGCCGACGCACTTTTAGTGCTGATGAAGAAGAAGGATTTCAACAAGATTACAATCGATGAAATCGTTACTCTTGCCGGCGTTAACAGATCCACATGGTTTCGTAACTTTAAGACAAAGAGCGATGCCCTTACTTTTAAACTAGTAATGATGTGGAACAAATGGGCTGATGACAACGACCTTCAGGACAGAAACCGTTATACCGGAACAAAGATCGAGTCGTTCTTTGCTTTCTGCCTTTCGGTCAGGGATATCATTGATTCCGTTTACGAGGCAGGTCAGAAGAACTGCATCTACGATGCCTACTATGAGGTAATGGCATCCTTTACAGGAAACAATCAGGCTGAGCTTTATTTTGCAAGATTCTGCTGCTTTGGTCTTGTCGGAGTCCTCGACGGATGGCGCGAAAGGGATTTCGCCGAGACACCTGAGGAGCTTGCCGCAATAATCAATAACGGCGGAAGGCCAATGGCATAATAATCAAGCCTTGCAGTTAATTAACATATTTAATTGGAAACTTTAATCGGGCCCTGTGCCCGATTTTTGTTTGCAGTGATAGTATATGGGAAATTTTCGCTTAAGACAACCAAATCGGCAAAAAGTTATTATTTTTTTATAATTTTAAAATATGTTATAATCATTCGTGATGTATTTTAGGGAAGACGCGTCCGAGCCAGAGTAGGCTAATGGGGATGTGTGGGAAGACATTTTACATTGGAGGACACGATGTGCTGTCGTTATTATATGTCTGACGAACTAAAGGACAGGCTCGAGGAGGAGCTTCAACTGTTCGGGGGATATAAATTAAATAAGGAAAATGAAAAGGGAAAGCCTGTTGTGATACCTGGTGAGGTAACTCCAGGAATGAGGCCGCTTGTCTTAAGAAGTGAAAACGGAGGGGAGATTATCCCCGATAATGTTTACTGGGGCTATGAAGGACCTGGTAAGGGACTTATCATTAATTCCAGAAGCGAAAGCGTATTCGAAAAGAGGATGTTTGCCGACGGAATAAAAAACCACAGGTGTGTTGTTCCTGCGTCAGTATTCTACGAGTGGGATGCTGACAGGACAAAGGTCGGCTTTAACAGAAGGGATGAAAAACCGATTTATATGGCGGGAATATGTACCGCTGACAGTACTGACAGGAGATTTTCCGTCCTTACAACTGCAGCAGACGAGTCAGTAAAGGGTATTCATGACAGAATGCCTGTTATCCTCGAAAAAGAGGAGGTTGGTCCGTGGCTTACAGACGGAAGCCTCACTGAGAGCTTTCTTATTAAGAAGAACCCGCCCTTAGATAATGACAGGGAATATGAGCAGCTTTCGCTATTTTAAGAAGTCTTTTTAATAAAAAGATTTCATTTTTAAGTGCCGGTGATTTATGCCGGCATTAATAATGCTCGAAATTTGTTTTAATAAAAACGGAATCCATGGCCGTTTGGCTGCCGTGCGGTTTACGTTTCGCTATACATCAGAGAATCACAGGAAAAGGAAAAAATGAAAAATAAAACCGCAGAAGTAGATAAGATATATTTATTTGAGGAAATGCCGATACCGCAGGCTGTAGCAAAGCTTGCACTGCCGGCGGTTATTGCATCGATGGTAACCGTCCTTTATAACCTGGCAGACACCATGTTTGTCGGCATGCTTAATGACCCGGTTGAGGTTTCGGCAATCACTATTTCAAGTACCATAAGCCTTCTTCTTATTGGCGTCACAAACCTTTGCGGTGCGGGTGGCTCAAGCGTTTTAGGACGTGCACTTGGAAGAAGGGACTATGAGGCTGCAAAAAAATCAAGTGCCACAAGCATTTGGCTTGGAATCGTAATAGCACTTATATATTCAGTGGTTTTTGCTACATTTGACACGCGGATTCTTACGGCACTTGGTGCAACGGAGGAGAATATAACACCCACAGAGAATTATCTTTTCTGGACTGTAATCCTTGGCGCCATTCCGTATGTACTGCATATTACGCTTTCTTACCTTGTGCGTACTGAGGGCGATTCACTTCGTGCAAGTATTGGCACGATGACGGGCTGTATCCTCAATATCATCCTTGACCCGATTTTCGTACTTGACTTCGGCCTTGGAATGGGAGCGGCAGGTGCAGGCTGTGCAACCTTTATCTCAAACTGTGTGGCATGTATATATTACTTTGTGGTAATTGCTAGGAAGAAGGGACATACCTTTGTAAACTTCCTTCCTAAACATATCGACATTTCGAAGCCTGTTCTCGGGGATATATGCTCAGTCGGAATACCTGCGGCAATCCAGAATTTCCTTAACGTTTTATCGATGGGACTTCTCAATCTCCTGGCAGCCGGCTATGGAACAGATGTAGTGGCGGCAATCGGTATCGCCTACAAGATCCACATGGTTCCTTTCCAGGTTACCTTTGGAGCTTCAAGTGGCGTAATGGCACTCTTTAGCTACAATTACGGCAGCAGAAACTATAGGAGGGCCAAGGAGGCCTTCAGGTTTACTACAGTCATTTCAGTGGGCTTTATGGTAGTGGTTTCTGCAATCATGATGATTTTTGCAGGAGGAATTGTTGGAGCATTTATTAAGGATGGTGCTGTTATCGGACACGGAGAGATATTCCTTAAGGCATTCCTTATTGCATTGCCGTTCCAGTGTCTTGACTTTATGGGAGTTGGTATTTATCAGGCCTTTGGAAAGGGACACCTAGCACTCTTTGCGGCTGTTATCAGGAAGATAATCCTTGAGATATCGTTCCTTCTTATCCTTGAGAAGCTATGGCCCTGCTACGGAATCTCGCTTGCGCAGCCCGCAGCAGAGGTAGTCCTCTGCATAATTACTGTCATCGTCGTTGGACGAATCTTCCATAGGCTTGAATCCGAATCCGCTCCGAGTGTGGTATCGGATACAACGAAATGAGTACTGATAAGAAATTGTTAAAGCTTTTATGCCCGGGAGAATTCCCGGGTATTTTTATGCTCCTGTATGTGACTTTCCGGAATGTGCTGCCGAAAATCTTTGAATTAGGTCCGGGAAAAGTAATTAATTATTAAACCTACAGATTCCAGGTGTGCTCGTGTTATTAAGGAAATAAAAAAGTTGTTTGGAAGGCGAATATTCGATATAATTATTAGGTTCGCAGCTTGGCCTGACATCGTGCCGCTATTCTTACATCTGCGCCTCTTACATGGCATTATTTTACGGGCAAAGAAAGCGAAAATGAGATTAAGAGAATAGGGTAAAATCATGGCAAGAGAGAAAAAAGAAGGCGGACTTAATGTCAATGTCAAATCGTTTATTACGGCGATTGCCGTAATCTTTGTTTTGATGGTGATGACCTATGTGCTTACACTCATCATCCCGGGTGGAGCATTTGATAGGGATGCTAACGGGGAAATCATAAGCGGAAGCTTCCATGCTGTAGCGGGTGGAATTCCATTTGTTAAGTGGATTCTTTCACCATTTCTCGTGCTCACAGCTACTGGAAGCGGTACAATCATAGCGGTAATTATCTTCCTTCTCGTTATCGGAGGAGTGTTCAACGCACTCGGTGAGCACGGACTCATGAAGTACATGCTCGGAAAAATCGTTCATAAATACGGCTCCAACAGACGCATGCTCATGGCTGTAATAATGTTCTTCTTTATGGCTATGGGAGCAATGATAGGCTCCTTTGAGGAGTGCGTTCCGCTTGTGCCGATAGTTGTTGCACTTGCCATTTCGCTTGGATGGGACAGCATTACGGGAATGGGTATGAGTATACTTGCGGCAGGCTGCGGCTTTGCTTCTGGTGTATGTAATCCGTTTACCGTTGGAGTGGCGCAGAACCTCGTTGGTCTTCCGATGTTTTCGGGACTCTGGCTGAGGCTCATAAGCTTCATCCTCATTTATGCGCTTTTATGGCTTTTTGTAAGCAGACACGCAGGAAAAATTGAGAGACCGATTTCCTCGGAGGTAACGGCAGCATTTACTGCTGACAAAAAGATGGACCGAGGCCTTTTGTGGTTTGTGGTTCCTCTTGGAATAGGAGTGGCACTTGTGCTTAGCTCAAGTATCTTAACCTTCCTTCAGGACTATACAATGATCATAGTTGCTGTAATGTTCCTTGTTGGAGGAATCGCAGCTACGCTTAGCTCGGGAATGACAGGAAAAGAGCTAGGCAGTTCTTTCCTTTCAGGAGTCACAAGCATGCTTCCTGCAGTGCTTATGATTCTAATGGCTTCTTCAATCAAGTATACACTTGAGACGGCATGTATCCTAGACACAGTACTTAATGAGGCTGTTATCATGGCACAGACAATGCCAAGGTGGGTAATAATCCTCTTTATCTACCTCATAGTGCTTGTGCTTAACTTTTTCATCGCTTCGGGAAGTGCGAAGGCCTTCATGCTTATCCCGCTTATCGTTCCGATGGCAGAGCAGTTTGGAATTCCTGCACAGCTTTGTATTATGGCATTTGCCTTTGGCGACGGATTCTCGAACGTATTTTATCCGACAAACCCGGTGCTTTTAATATCACTTGGCCTTGCGGATTTAAGCTATGACAGATGGTTTAAGTGGAGCATAAGGTTCCAGCTTTGCAACCTCCTTCTTACCTCGGCACTTCTTCTTTTTGGCCTTGCAATAGGCTATGGAATGTAATAAGGTGTACAGGCTTTGAAAATCAAATATCAGTCAATTTGTTTGTAAGCCAAATTGAAACATGCCGCAACGAAGGAACTCGTTGCGGCTTTTTTGAGATTGTGTATGGTTCGGCGTTGAGGCTACTTCATTTGGTCGGTACAAGGTTTGAAAGGGAAAAACGAAAATTACAAAATGAAAGAACCGAAAAACACAAAACAAAAATGCCGAAAAATACAAAATAAA
>JAUNDA010000001.1:0-47708 GCA_030526295.1 Eubacteriales bacterium | reverse complement strand
ATTGAAAATGGTTTTGTGTGTCTGTATAATTAGTAACAAGAGGAGATATCTATATGGAATACATACAGAGAATTATCGATAATGAGATAGACAAAAGAAGTAGGGCTTTTAATGCCATCAGTATAATCGGACCAAAAGGTAGTGGGAAGACAAGAACTGCTAAGGAACGATGCAGGACAGTTATTGAATTCCAGGATGAGGAGAAGAGGGATGGCTATATTGCTGTGGCTGAGACATCGCCAAAACTTTTTTTTAAAAATGCTAAACCAATTCTTTTTGATGAATGGCAGGATGCTGTAAAAATCTGGGGAGCCATCAGAAAAGATTGTGATGATAATCCTGAAAGCGTTGGAGAATACTTTCTGACGGGGTCGACTAGCAAAAAGGTTGATGCGCCTCACACAGGTACCGGCAGGATTTCAGAAATAGTCATGTATCCTATGACACTTTTTGAAACCAAAGAGTCGAATGGAACAGTATCATTAACGCGCATTATTGAAGACCCAATGTATGATATTGATGGCGCCACATCATCGACCACATTGGAACAACTTTTTTTTGCTGCTTGTAGGGGCGGATGGCCGAGGTGTTTGGCACTCAAGAATAACGATGCGAAACTTGAAATAGCAAAGGACTATTACCGACAGGTGTGCAATAAAGACACATCTGCAATTGATGGGGTTAAAAGAAATCCCGAATGGGTTAGAGGACTATTATGGTCATATGCTCGAAATATGGCTTCAACGGTTAAAAAGTCAAGTATATATGCTGATGTAAAAGCAACACAGAATGTTACAGATGCCACTTTGGCTTCATATATAACCACATTAGAAGCTTTGTTTGTTATTATGGACATAGACGCTTGGACACCACAGATTCGATCAAAAACAGCCATTCGTTCGGCAAAGAAGCATATATTTGTTGATCCTTCAATTGGACTTGCAGCGCTCGGAATTAGTCCTGATTATTTTAATAATGACCTTGATTTATTTGGCCATGTGTTTGAAAATATGGTTTTAAGGGATCTTATTGTTTATGCTCAGGCACATGGCGCCAGGATCATGCATTATACTGATGATACGGGTCTTGAAGCAGATGCTGTTTTTCAGCTTGCAGATGGAAGATATGCCCTGATAGAAATAAAAACAGGGGCAAACAGAATCCCGGAAGCAGAGAAATCGTTATTAAGATTTAAAGAGGTTATCCGCAGGCATAATGAAACCGCACTCGAGAATCCAAAACATCCAAGGGCAGTTTACCGTGAGCCGTCAGCAATGATAATTATCTGTGCAAATGCGCCAATGGCTTATACAACGGATTCCGGAGTAAGGGTAGTGCCAATAGGCTGTTTGAGAGACTGAGGAGATTTGGAGGACTGACAATGCAGTATTTTAGGTTGCAGTTCGGCTGTCTGCTGATCATGCTGTACATCATAACAGTATATGTAAAGGATACATTAAAGAGCAAGACCTCGTGCAACAAGCTCTTTGATGCGTTTATGTACGTTGCTCCGTGGGCTGTTGTTTTTGACGGTGTCACGGCCTGGACGGTCAACAACTTGGACACTGTTCCGGCATGGCTAAATAGTGGGGCACATCTTCTGTTTTTCATGCTGATGGATGTGTGCATAGTCATTACGGCACTCTATTTTTACAGTCAGCTGGTGGAGTTTAAAAATAAGACAAAGGGAATTGTTACCATGAGTGTTCCCGGTCTTATCTCACTTATTCTGATTATCGCAGGCTTTAAGAGCCTTTACTATATCCAGGGGGAAACAACGTGGTATTCCTACGGTTTTCCCGTATTTGTGTGCTATATCACACTCATTCTGTACTACGGTGCAATTCTTTTTCTGCTTGTCGTAAGGAAAAGGTTTATCGCCCGTGACAAGATGATGACAACCCTTACATTTATTCTCGTGGCAGGCCTTGTGCTTCTTGTGCAGATGGTTCTTCCCGAGGCTCTTGTATCGGCTGTCATACCGACCTTCTTAATGCTCGGCATTTATCTTGGCTTTGAGAATCCTGCAACGCAGAAGCTTAAAATCCAGCACAACAACATGGTTGCGGGCTTTGCGACGATGGTTGAAAGTAAGGACGACAATACAGGCGGCCACATCAAGCGTACACGTGCCTATGTTGACCTCATGGTTGACAAGATGCGCCGCGACAAGAGGTACAGTTCGATTTTCAACAGGGATTACATGGAGGACATAAGCAATGCGGCCCCGCTTCATGACATTGGAAAGATTGCGACTCCTGACAGTATCCTCCAGAAGCCGGGTAAGCTGACAGATGAGGAATTTGACATCATGAAGCAGCACAGTGCACAGGGCGGAGAAATTATCCTTGAGACCTTTAAGAATGTTTATACACCTGAGTTCAGGAAGATTGCCTACGAGGTGGCAAGGTACCATCACGAGAAGTTTAATGGCAGGGGATACCCTGAGGGACTAAAGGGTGATGCGATTCCGCTTCATGCAAGAATCATGGCTATAGCGGATGTGTTTGATGCCATATCGCAGAAAAGGTGCTACCGCGAGGCAATGCCGATAGAGGAGTGCTTTGCGATTATTGAAAAGGGTATCGGAACAGATTTTGACCCGGACATAGCACAGATTTTCCTTGATGCAAAGGATGAGGTAATCATGCTCATGAATACACATCCTGATGAGATCTGAGCACGAATGGAGTAAGGATGAAAATAAAGGTAACTGATAAGCCGTATGAGGAGGTTATCAACCTCCCGAAAATGAAGGCACTTAAGCCAAAGAAGCAGTCTGCCCTTGCAAGGGGTATTCTTAACCTTGCTTCTGGCGGGGAGATAAAGGCTGTTAACTTTAAGTATGAGGAAATCGGGATGGAAAAGCTCGGTAAGGACGAGCCTGCCCTTTTTCTCATGAACCATTCAAGCTTTACTGATCTTTGCATCTGTGCAAGGATGCTTAAGGACAGGCAGTACCATATCATCACAACGAATGACGGCTTTGTAGGCAAGGCGGGCCTAATGCAGTTTATCGGCTGCATTCCGACAAAGAAGTTCATTACAGAAATTGGCCTGATTAAGGACATGCAGTATACCTTTGAGACGCTTAAAAGCTCTATTCTCATGTTCCCTGAGGCAAGCTACAGCTTTGACGGCTCTGAGACACCGCTTCCGCTTAGCCTTGGAAAGCTCATAAAGAAGATGAGGATACCTGTTGTAATCATTAAAACAACAGGCGCATATCTTCGTGATCCGCTTTACAATAACCTGCAGAAGAGAAAAGCTGATGTTTTCTCAACTGTCACCTACAGGATTACACCCGAGATGTCTGATACACTTAGCGTTGACGAGATAAATGACATACTTGCGTCTGATTTCAGATATGACCACTTCAGGGACCAGGTAAAAAGAGGGGTAAAGATTAGCGAAGCCTTCCGTGCAGACGGCCTCGAGAGACCGCTTTACAAGTGCCCATGCTGCAAAAAAGAGGGAACAATGCTTGGAAAGGGCATTACCATTAAGTGTAATAGCTGCGGCTTTGAGGCAGAGCTAACCGAAAAGGGAACGCTTAAATACCTGAGGCTTCCAGCAGGTGAGGATTTAAAGCCTGTTGCGGAGTTTATGTATGTACCAGACTGGTATGCATGGGAAAGGGAATGCGTAAAGGAGGAGCTCGTTAATGGTTCCTATGAGATGACCTTTGACTGTGACATCCTCATGCTTGCAGATTTTAATTCAATGTACCGTGTCGGAGAGGGAACCCTTACACATAACTGCGAGGGCTTTAAGCTTACGGGCTGTGACGGAAAGCTTGACTATGCACAAAAGCCAAAGGCTTCATACAGTCTTTACGCTGATTATTTCTGGTATGAGATTGGTGATATGGTAAGCGTTGGAAATACAAAATACCAGTATTACTGCTTCCCAAAGGATCAGAAGGGTGCGATTGTGGCAAAGGCAAGACTTGCGGCAGAGGAGCTTTATAAGCTTTCGTGACCCAAAAACACGACAATATAGAGGAAAATCAAAACAAATCTTATCAGAGAACAAACGGAAAACGGGAAATGCTCAAATAACGCTACTTTATTTTAAAGTCGGTTATAACAAATGCATTTCCCAAAAGTAAAGTTTTGAAAAATTCGTGCACTATATTAAGGGAAAAAGTCCGAAAATCGTAATATTTCACTATTGCACAAATCTTAATATTTATTTATAATCATTGACATAAATTGACATGACGCAAAGCCGGAGCAATCCGGTGACGCAAAGCTATAGGGGCTGCTCCGTCAGCCAGCCAGTTGCCGGAACCATCGACTTGGTTGCGGCTATTTTTTTAGAGATGGCTAGACGTACAACAGGGCGCATTGTGCTTGCACAAATGCGACGTGTTGTAAGGATAGGCTGAGAGTAATGAGCATGTAAGCTTTGCGAAGCGAAGCGATATGCGAATTGCTCTGAGAATTGCGAAAGCACGTAGTGCGTAGCAATTCGCATCTCTAGAGTCAATTGCTTAATTTATAATTCACCCTGGAAACCTCATCGAAAGATGGGTTGGCTTTAAGTTGCAAAAAAACTTTTTTTCGCCAACTCACATGAGGCTTTTTAGAGTACGAAAAATTTGAACGGAGTCTGATGAAGAAGGAAACCGAAATGAGTGCAACTGAATTACGACAGGAATCAGCAAGGCACCTTAGCGAGTTTAAAAGAACCTGGAAGGTCTTTTTCTCGGTGGGTGCGGTTGTTGTATCTGCAGTAATTGCGATTGTGGCGCTCACGAATGCATGGTTTGTCATGAATACATCGGTTAACGCAACCACATCGACAATCTCCGCAGCAGACTCAACGACATACCTTTTTGCATCGGCAGGCGTGAGGCAGGATGTCGAGGTTAATAAGTATAAGGACGAGGGCGGCAACAACATCCTTGAAGGTGGAGGAACACCTCAGAGATATACACAGTATTACGACATAAATACTGGCAGTATTGTTTCGCAGAATGTTGACCTCTATATCGGTTCGGCATGGAGACTGGATGCTCAGAAGGAGCTTCTCCCGGGTGAACACGGAAAGCTTGATTTCTATGTGATACCGACAGTCGACGGACTCACACAGCTTGACTTCATTCTGGAAACTGCACCGTATAAGGACAATGCCGAGGGAACAAGGGTTGTTCCGGTTACTGATGAGGATAAAATATCCGGTACGGACATATCAGTCCTTCCCATTTTAAAGCCATTGCTTGATGGGCATATATTATTCTTCAGTTCCTTCGATGAATCGGCGGGCTACAGTGGATGGCTCGGTGGCTTTGTTCCAAAGGACGGAGGCGGGGTTGAATTTAAAAATGTGATTACCCTTGCTCCGGCAGGAGGCTTCATAAAGGATGTACCGTATAAGTTCTCGATTTACTGGGTATGGCCGAGAAGATACAGAAACCTCTTCCTCACAAACCGCGCGGGAGAGGGAGACCTGTTTACTGTAGCGGGAACAGACCACACGAAGCTTCTCGAGTTCTTAAATGCGAATTATCCGACGGTTACAATCCCTGAGAGTTTTTATTACAACAAGGGAAGCGTCATCAATCCGATTCAAACAAAGGTTACAGGAATGGAGGACGCCGATTATTACCTCGGAGCGGCATATTACAACTTTGCCGATGAGTTTATCGGATACAACTCATCGTACCTTTATGTAGAGATGCATTAAAAAGCAGTGAAGCCTTTGCTTTAAAAAGTGAACCAGGCTCCAAACATGGAGGAAGACGAAGTATCCCTGGCAGGAAGCAAAATATAAAGCACGGTCAAAACAAAAGACCGGAAAATTAACGAAGTTTAAACGAAAGGAGACAGATATGAAAAAGAAAAATCTTATATATTCCGTATGCATGTGTCTCCTTGCGCTTTTGACACTTTCTGCATCGACATATTCGTGGTTTGTATCGAATAACAAGATAGCGACACTCGTAACGGTCATTCCGCCGCAGAACATATCAGTTCTCGGTCCGAATGCCGAAAAGCTTGAAAGGCTTGACCTTAGCTATACGGGTGAGAGCATCGACGGAAACAAGGTAACCATTTACAGAATTATCTGTGTACAAAGCTCGGAGGACCAGCATTCCATCGAGGTCGTTCATACGACAAACATGAAGAACCTTAAATTCAAGCTCTATCCGATGATAGACGGCGGTACTCATTCATACACGGATATCAGTGCATCAAACCCGATGACGATTTCATACGATAAGACAGCACCACTGGCGGGCGCCTATATCAACGAGGGCAGCGGTGCATCGAGTGAGCATGTTTATGCCAACAGTTCAATGCACAGCCATAACTACGATGTTGCGGATAAAGTGCAGGTTCATGCGGAGCCTATCTACTGGAAGATTACTGCTACGCAGGATAACCAGATGCGTCTTGACAACGGAACAAGAAATCCGTCAACAGGAACAAATTCATTCTATGTGCTTGAGATTTCATGGACAGAGAATTCAAAGGAAACGGATGTTTTCTATATCCTTGCAAAGAATGGATAAGTATTAAAAAGTGACTTTGGTGCGAATGCGGTTTTGTAAATCAGCACTTGGAATATAACGGACAGGAAGCGTGTTTAAGAATCTACTTGAAAAACTTAAAAATCTGCAAAAGAGCAACAGGCCGATGTTTGCGGCTTTGCTTCTTTGTGCTGCGGCGCTTCTTTGTGTTGGTACTACAACGGCCCTTTACATGAACCAGAGCTTCCTTCGAAGCGTAGCAAGAAACCAGGACCAGGAGGCAGGAAAGTTTAACTCAAACATCCTTGCGTCGCAGATGTACAATCCGCCGTCACCTCCAGGGGATTATCCGTATTCATCATCGGACTATCCGATAAGGGTTCTCACATATCCAAAGGATCTTCCATCGGGAAGGGAGTTTAATGACACGATTACAGTCAGAAACTACATCCCAGGAAATGCAAGTGCAGTAAGCCAGTACAGAATCGATTACGATTTCAAGATTATTTACAGGGGCTGCACAAACGGCTTTACATATACGGTTAATGATGAGACAAAAACAGCGGGACCTGACGGCGAGCTTATCTTTTACATAGCAGGTGAGACGCTTCCAGGACGTGCGATGTCGAGTCATGATTATACATTTAATTTCTACAGTGATGACCTTGACAGTCTGACAATTACAGCTTTTGCGGTACCTGTATCGGGCTCGCTTAATTACACGGCTAACCAGTTCCTTGCGGCAAGGCTTACACCGTGTACAGAGTCAAACATCAAGCCGTTCTCATGTGTGGGCTTATATTCCGACAGGACAACGGGTGCCCCCGCAGACTATGATGCATATAACTATGAGGTGCTCATATCAAACGGACGAGCTGAGGTAACAGTCACATGGGATTCGGATGTATTTACATTAGACCCGTTCTTTACCTCAAGGCTTTCAGCTCAAGGTGCGGGAACGGCAGAGGAGGCGGAGTATTATCTCCCGGGTACCACCCAGAAGTACAGACTTGAAAATGGTACAGGCACAGAGAGAAGCATCACGTTCGTAATGGACTATTCTCTTGGAAACACGGACTACATCATTCCGTTCTACATAAAGGGAACGTCAAAGGCAACAGTCATCCATGGGTTCACATGGAGTGAACTTGAGACTGCGGAATATATCAAGGTAACAGGAAGGGAAGTATCAGCTACCCCTTAAGGAAAGGTTTTTAGAGGCAAATGAAGAAATCCGGAAAGCTACTAGCTTTACCAATTCTTCTGATTACACTGCTTACACTTACAGTTGTAAACTTTGTTGTATCGGATACATACGGAGATCCTCTTGCAGGGCTTAATGTCAGCGGCAATACGATTACAATCGCAAGCCGTGATGACATGTTTAAGCTCTCTAATTGTGATGCCTCGGCTTACCAGAACATGAACCTTGCCTTCACAATGACAGGTGCCATTGACCTTACGGGCTCGGTCGGCGGACAGTCCTTCATGGGCTTTGGATCTGAAGAGTATCCGTACAGGGGCACATGGGGAACAGGTGTAGATATTGTAATCGACCGTACACTCTTTAACGGTCTTTCATCTGATGCAAACCTTTCAAACCAGGCAATCATCTGGAAGGGCAGGGGAGCGTTTGAGGCTAACACAGAGGCAAGGAGCATGCTCGCAAAGACCTACGTGTTTGAGCAGGAGGCAGCATATAACTTACCTGTAAAGAGCATCCAGATTTTTGCGGGAGACCTTTCTAACGGAATTTCACCTGGTAACCTCATTGATACTGTAAGCGGTCAGAACGGAACGCTTTATATCGGAAACCAGATTGACTGGAACAGGGCAAATAACACAAATGCGATAAGTGTCATCGGTGACGACGATGCCGGCCTTATCGTTAATACGCTTTTAAACGGAAGTGTAGTAATCGGTTCTAAGATTAATTCTGGTACCGTAACGGCTTCTGTATTCGATATTCCTGTGTCATATACTGTTACTGCAAAGAACGGCTCTGCCGGTGGCTTTGTGGGACGTATGGCATCAGGCACCGGTCTCATTATCAGCGAGGCTGTTGGCGCAGCTGATAGTGAAATAAATATTACTGTTGATGCTCAGAAAACAACTGCAGCCGCAGCAAATGCAGGTGGTCTTGTCGGTGAGCTTTCAGGCGGTGTGCTTGAGCTTTCAGGCGGCAAGCTGTCTGCTACGGTAACGGCAAAGGATTACGCAGGTGGCGTTATCGGTAATGCCGTTAATACAAATGTTTTAGTAACTGCCGGCACAAGTCTTTTAATAGATAGCCTCACTGTTAATGCATCGGATGCCCAGGCCACCGATTTAAATGCTGCAGGAGGAATGTACGGCCGCTTTGCATTTACGGCCCCGGTAACTGTTGCGATTTGCGAAAATACACCGGTTGCCCTCTTTACCGCGCGTACAGTAAATAACTTCTTTACGGGACTTCGTACTTACTATGTGGCAAATAGTGATGCGGGAAGTGCGTCAAGCTTCTCAGGCCGTTCACTTGCACCTGAAAGAATCCTAAGACCTGCAGCAGGCATCTTCTTTAATAATGCCTCTGAAACAGGACTTACAATCAGCGCAAAGAAGAACGCAGGCGGAATTTTCGGTATTGCTGAGCTTGCTGGCGGCTATGAGATAAGCATTACAGAAAAGAATGCAGATGATTCAAACCGCTCTGTTAAGGCAACACTTTCGGCAGAGTATGTTGGTACTCTTTCAGGAAGCATGGTGGGAGCATCGGTTGCAGATACATTAAGACTTGAAAACTGTACGGCTACTGTTTCTGTTGGAACGACACCGCTGCTTTTTGGTGGCTTTGTTGGAAGCCTCGGAGACGCAGCCGATTCATCTAAGGCAGCAGCACTTAAGCTTGCGGATGTAATCCTTACAGTAAACGGCACACCGACAGGCACTGAGGATGGTGGCTTTGGCGGTGCTGCGGCAGTTGCAGGTAAGAACTCTGCTGTTGTCATCTCAAAGGGCTTTAAGCTTACAAATGCCGCAAACATCGAGAAGGGTGGAGCCATTGCGGGTCTCGCTTCAGATGGCGCTGTTATCAGGCTTTCAGGTAACACGGACCTTTCTGCCGCAAAATATAAGAACGGAGACGGTGTGGGACAGCTCGTCGGAACGAGAAAAAGTGCGCTTATCTATGCAAACGGCTCCGGTACCGACTTTGATGGCACAAAGGGCTGGGATTTTGTAAGAAGCACACAGAAACAGACAATAGATGACATTTCCACATACGGTGAGGTTATCCGTCTTAAGGCTGATGCCGCAGGCACAACAGGCCTTAGCCACGATCTTATCGTAATGGATGAGGATACAAACAGGGTATCGTTTAGTAAGAGCATTAATTATTCAGCCATTGGAACGGCTGACGACCTTGCGCTTCTTTCAATTACATATCAGACAAGGGGTAATTTCTCGGCAGATGCCTCAATTAATACGGGCAACTGGAAAACACTTAACAGTAAGAACATCACATTTACTAGTGACATTGACTTAAGCGGAACGGGTGTTACGGGAATCCAGCGTGACACGGACGAAAGTGCCGACAATACAGGATATGCAGGAAACGTAAACGGCGGAGGCTTTACGGTTTCACTTGCTGCAGGTGAGCCTTACGGCTATCAGGGAAGTGACCCGGTTGCTGCTACAGTAAATGGATCCGGCAGGATTTATCGTCACCAGCGCCAGGGTCTCTTTGGCCTTGTAAACGGAGGCACGGTAACTAACCTGACAGTAGCTGGAACTGTTAATGTCGACGGAAGAAAGACAATCGCAATCGGATCCTATGCCGCAAGTGTTTCAGGCACACATACCGCAAACGGACTCACGGGCGCAGCTGAGATTTCGGTACGTGTTTCGAATAGTAATACTAATATTTATGCGGGCGGCTTATATGGAGACATAGGTGTTTCGGGAACGGTGCTTAACCTTGGAGAAACGACTAAGGTAACCGACGCTGCCACTATTTCGATAAACCAGAGCAGTAACGTCACATGCATTTATATCGGTGGAGTTCTTGGCCACGTTTATTTGAAGGACGGGGTAGCTCCTATAATTAATGCGAAAAACGTTGAAATTGGCGGCCAGATAACAAACACTGCAGGTGGCTCGACCTTCTATGCGGGCGGATTCCTCGGAGTTGTTGACTCTTCGGCAAAAATAAATGCCGAAAGAATCCTTATTGACGGCCTTACGATGACAACAAATTCAACCAATAACATCGGCGGAGTGCTTGGTGCGCTCTGGAAGGAAACCGAGCTTACGACAAAGGATAATTCCTCACTTCCGTGTGCAATCGAGGTTGCCGATGCCACAATCAATGCAAGCGACTGTGTTACACTCGCAGGTCTTGTTTATGGTGCGAGCGGAAAGTGGGAGTTTGGTGACAAGGCTGTTGACCTGTCAGGACTTAAGATTGTCGCAGGAACAAAGGTAAACGGACTTGGTCTCATGATTCATGACGGCTATTCCTACAATAGCCTGGGTGCAATTGCACTTATCCTTAAAAACCACTGGGATAGCTCATACCTTCTTGAAAACGGTGCAAGGAGAGTATCGTATTCGGGTTCTACGCCTACAACATTTGACGAGTTTGTTGCAAGGACTTCAGATCAGGCCGTAAACATGCTCGTTTCAAACGTTAACGGTGTCATTTCGCTTAAGACAAATAACGGCACTGTTACAATGGACGGCGCAAATATCAATACATACGTTAACCGTACATCCTTTGGTGCTAATACTAATGGATTATCAAGGTATTATTACAACCTTGACACCGCACTTGAGGCAGTTCCTTCTACAGCAGATAGTAGGATTTCAACGACTGAGGAGCTTCTTATCTGGAGCGTATATAAGTATGCAAGGGACAATATCAAGAAGTACTTTAAGAAGGGTGACATCGGAACAGCCACTGTGATTGGTGGCGCAAATGCGGGCTCGGTTTCAAACTTTGACCTTACAGGCTACAGCTATTATCCGGTTGATATTTATGAAGAGAACCTCACTATTCAGAATGCATCATTTACATTCTGCAATAAAAAGATAGAGGATGCGGAGAACGCAAATTCAAATAAAAACACAACTAACAATACGCAGCACAGGGCAATGCACTGTGGAATTCTGCGTGACTTTAGGCGTAAGTCAACCTCGACCGATACGCACTATGACCGTACGCTTGATGTAAATAACGTAAGCTTTTCAGGTAACGTCGGAAAGGTTGGCACATATTCAGGTGCACTCATCTGCGGTAAGGTTAGCGGTAATACTGACGCCATCGGTCCTGTTAACTATACTGTTAAGCTTAAGGACTGCACGCTTAACGGCATCACCGTAAGCAACCAGCCTGCAGGCGAATGCTCAGCTGTTTTGATGCACGGTGCGGGAAGCTATGTTTCAATAGCAGTTTCAGACCTTACGGCTACGGGCTACGCTTCAGGTGCAAAGGCCGGCAGCAGCCTGTTTGGAAACATCGGCGGTGCCTCTGAGACACAGGTAAATATTTCATTTACAAATATCAGCCTTCCGTCAAAGTCGGGTGAGACAATCTTTACAAGATCCTCACTCATGAATGCATTTGGCTATAAGGCAGACGGCACTGGTACAGCGTCATATAACTTTAACAGTACTGACGCCCTTGTCACATACGGAGCTGAAATCGATAACATCGCAGGTGAGTTTGTGACGACAAAGGAGCCTGAGGATCCGTTCTATTATGACGTTGATACCTGCGTATCGGACGGAAACATCACGGCATCAAAGGGTAATTCAGTATTTACGGGAGTATACCTTCCATATGTCTATGAGCCGTTTGCAGGCACATGGCATACAATCGCCGTTAACCACAGAAAGATTAACATTCTTGACGGCTGTGGAACATATGGACATCCGTACGAGATTACAAGTGCGGCCCAGCTCACAACAATCGCTAAGTACATAAATGGTGCCGGTGCAGGTACGGGATGGGAGATTACCATCGCGACAAGCCAGGTGAACCTCTGCATGACGCTTGTGGGTGGCACTTCGCTTGATAAGGTTTACCGCTACAACGGTTCCGCATGGGACCCTGAGGGCGGCGGAACGGCGCTTGACGATGCCACAATGCGTCTTTACATGAAGAACGCATACTATGACATTAAGAGAAGTATCACGCTTAAGGACTTTGTAGGTCTTGGAAACAAGGCAAACCCGTTCAGGGGATCAATCATTAGCTCAAACGGAAGCTCGATCACGCTTGATCAGGACAAGGAATCAACAAAGGGCTTTATCCCGTACAGCTACGGAAGCGTCATCAAGGACCTTACGATTAATTACACTGGAAACAATCCGCTTACATTTGCAGCTCTTGAAAAGAAGTTTGCAAACGGAAGCTTCTTTGGTGGTGTCATCGGATGTATCATCGGCGGTGACAACATCATCGATAACGTAACAGTAAATGCAGCAAGGGGCTTCCTGAATAGCTTTACAGGAACAAAGCCGCACCAGATTACAGTCGGCGGATACATCGGCTCGATTTCAGGTGGCGGTGTCATCTTCAGGAACATGGACGGCAAGGTCGGAATGACTGACGAGTGGCTTAGTGGAAGCGGAATGAGCGTTGCCTATGACGCACTTCAGAGCATGTACTGCAATCCGATAATCGGACGTATGCTTGAGGGCTATGCCTTCAGCGAGGGCTGCGACGTAAGCAACGGAAATGACGCAAATGGAAACTGCAAGAACTACAAGATTAACAGGCTATATGAACCTAGTTCAAAGGGTGCTGACCTTGAGACAGTTAATGCTACATATTATAATGGCGGTGACAGTGTTACAACAACAGTTGTAAAGAGCGCACAGGGACTTCTTGTCTTCTCGGCGATTATGAACAGCGGCGCTGCAAACTCGTCACTTGCAGGACAGAACTATCATACTAATGCATATTATTACAATACAAAGGACGCACAGTATAACAACAGGACCAGCCTTGGTACATATGAATTTGGTAACAAAATAAGTGGTAAGGTAAGAAATGCCGCCTATGACCATATCGGAGACCCGGCTGGTGCGAGCGCTGACTTTGCAATAGCACAGAAGGATGACCGTCTTGGACCAGGCTTCTCAACACATGCAGTCTGGGGCAAGGGTAGCAGTAACAATACTGACCTTCGTGCTCATGCGGAAATCGCAAACCTTCCGTACCTTATTACAAAATATGCGACACCACAGACGGCATTCCCATGCTCTGCGGCTGTTTCATACTGGGCGCTTAAGTTTGAGCCTGCAGCGGCTGACGGAATCCTTGACATGACTTCATACAAGAACGGATATCTCGGACTTTCGGCAAGATACGACACGATGATTGCCAATAACGGTGGTCAGAATAACGAGATGGACCGTGTCACACCATATACGCTTTTCGTTGACGGTGGAAATGCCATTATCAAGGCAGACATGGATATAAAGGAATATACTGACGACGAGTACCATACACAGGGACTTGGTGCCGTATTTGGTGCAATTACATACTGCGGAAACAGCACAAAGCAGAATGTTTATGCGCAGGCTGACGGCAGAAGACTTAGAAACCTTACCATTAAGGATACGAAGCTAAGTCTCACATACTATACAAAGGACGGTGTACTGAGTGACATCTCGGCTGTAACCGACTCTAACCTCCTTAAGGACCATGTCGGCGTAGGCGGCTTTGCGGGTATAACAAAGAATTACGGTGGTGACGTTACGATTCTTACAGAAAACGTCCATACCGACAATGTGACAATCGTGAGCCCACAGACTGCAGGTTCGCTGTTTGGAAATGTAGGATTTGTTGATTATCAGGCAAGGACCTTTAATGGTTCGAATGCATCAAAGAGGGTTGCCCCCGTATTTGTAAACTGCAGCTACAAGGACTGCAATATCACGGGACTTAGCTATGCCGGAGGCTTTATCGGAAAGGCATACGGTATAAATGACGAAAACAGACAGGTGGCCGTAAATGTAACAGACAGCTCACTTATCGTGGGTCAGAACTCCGTAATCACGAGTACGATTACTCCGGGAACGGACAGCCCGCCTAAGAGTAGCGTCGGTGGAGTAATCGGCTATACAGAGCAGACCTTCTCTGTAAATAATCCTGAATATACACTGACGGATTCAGTTATCAATAAGACAAGGTATACAAATACAGGTAAGACTCTTTACGATGCTGTGTTTGAGAATGTTTCCTTAAACGGATCTGCCTCTGCAGGTGGAATCACTGCCAACCTTTACCTTAATAAGGACTCAGTCATTAATAAGGTAAGGATGATAAATGTCGACATGACCGGCAAATACTTTAATGGTGGAATCTTTGGACTTGTAAGGTCCGGAGGTCCTGCAGTCACGCTCTCAAACATCACAGTCATGGGAGATAAGACGGGTGCAACTGACGATGACAAGGAAACTGTTATCGGTGTGCCAAATACCACTGGTGCAGATAATTCAGTTTATTCAAACGGCGGTCTTATCGGATACAGTAGCCTTGGTGGCACGCTTACAATCCTAAGCTCCGGTGTTGAGAATGCCAACATTAAGCACAACGTCTCAGCCGGTGGATTTGTCGGCTTTGCCGATAACGAGACAAAGGTAAAGAGCATCCATGATTCATATGTAAAGGACAGCTTTGTTGACGGAAGGTTTGCAGGCGGCGGCTTCGGACGTGTATACGGCTGTGCAACGAGTGGCGGCAGACTTACAGGCTCAAATATCCTCATTTCAAATACTGAAATTTCTGATATTGAGAATAAGTATATCCACCACAGGGCGTTCTTCGTAGGTGCGTCAGGAAATGCAGCAAATAAACCGCTTGAATATAACATTGCGGGTCTTTCAATCCAGAAGGGTGATACGACGTGCGACAGAATTGTAGTCGGAGTACAGCTGGCAGGCGGTGCACCTTCGGGTGAATATAACTACAGTGGCTATATCGCATTCACTGACTATTTCGGTTCGTCACTTGAAAATGACGGAACTGCGAACGTGCTTGGCGTTGACGACAGTGGCACATCGCTTGAAAGGGATCAGGAGAAGCCTTATGCTTCAACAAGCCCGCTTTCACCGATTTCGGTTAAGCTTACGTCTGACGGTAACAGCCTCACGGTAACAGGCGACGGTGCTTCATTTACAGGCACAAGTCCTGACTTTGTTACAAACGTACAGAAGATTTATGAGGATGCAACAGGTCCGCATACTCCGTATAGCTATAATTATTATACGCTTACAGACCCGGCTACACCTCTTAGCTTCACTGACATCCTGACCTCATATGCTCAGGAAAACCAGGCTGTTTCTGATGGTGCGGGCGGAGTTGCACCGACAACGGCACCAGACTTCCCGCTTATTAAGATAGTGAGCGGAAACACGGCCGTAATAAAGGATTTCCTCAATATCGTCACAAATGGCGGCTTTAAGAGGGCTGTTGAAAAGGACAGGTCTGCTGTTTCAGTTGTTTCAACGCAGTACCAGTGGAACCAGACGGCATTTGTAAAGACAGCTAACAGAGCTACGGTTCAGGCAACTGATGACCTTGACTTCTATGCTACGGCTGATTACGACAATGACCTCGACCGCTTCACACTCATTACCGTAACCTTCACGGAGGACGGACACAACTACAATGTTTCAATCCCTGTTATGGTTCGCCGTATGCTCGAGATTGACTTTATAGCTACACTTGATACGGGTACTGTTTTCTATCCGGAGAGCTTTAACACAAAGACCTCCCATGTACTAGAAAGCTATGGTAACCCGATTACTGCAATGCTCAGCTACACCTACAACTATGCAAAGGGTGACAAGACCTTCTACGGCTGGCAGAACTTCATAGAGGGTGGCGGAAATGCGGTACAGGTGCTTGAGAAGAACATCCGCTTCGTCCAGTCGGGCGGAACGGTGCTTCCTGCAGGTACACAGCTTACACTTGTAGATATGTACGACTATACGGTTTATTCGTATACGACTACAGCAGATGATTCTGCAAATTCGGCTATTCTTTTAAGTAAGTTTACCGATGCTGCAGGTAACAGCTTCTCATCAAGAAGCATTGGCGAGCTTATGCATGCAACTGCAACACCTGTTACAGGAGGACTCTTTGTTGCAACCGATTCTGCAAGCGCGACAGTAAAGGCAGTGGATGGCAGTGGCAATGTCGGCTACTACCGCCTTAAGGAGGGTGATGAAGCCGGTACACATGACATCACTGTTCCTGAGGATACACTCTCAAGGGCTGAGCTTACAGAGAATTTCTATCTTGTAATCACTGTTCCTGCGGGAACTGTTGGTGATTCAAACGGATATATTGATACGACACTTGTAAGCAACGGTCCGGGAATCCCGCACCACATAAATGACGTTTTAAGAAGTGATGTGACACTCGAGGATTCACATGCAAATACTCCAAGTACCTATAACCTCGCAGCAGGCTATACGCAGGTGCTTGAGGATACGGACAACGTGCCGATCCGTGCGGTTGAGACATCTGACGACAAGGTTGTCATCAGCCTTAAGAATACGGTAACCTTCCCGAACTCCCAGCAGTATATGGACGCCGACGGACTGTACCAGCGCTTTGTTGTGAGCCTTATGAGGCACATCAATAACGGTGCTGAAACACGTTCAGCAGGCTTCCCGAGCGGTTCAAACGGTACCGTAACCTTCAATATCAAGAACCCTTATACAGGAAAGTACTGGGACGGAACACAGTTTGTGGATTCAATGCCGGCAACAGGACTTGCCCAGTATGAGTGGGTATCTACGGGTGACAACATGGAGCTTCCGCTCTCAAGTGACGGCACTGTATCGGGTGCGATTAACCTGAACAGCCTCCGTAAGGCACTCCAGATCCTTAATGAGGGTGAGGACACATCAAGCTTTGTAATCGAGGCAAAGATGGAAACAACCATTCCGGAGCTTGGCCTTGATGTAATCCCGGCCGGAGAGCTTGTGGCAGGCGAGCCGAATAACTTTGCGGAGCTTAGCATTACGTCACAGCTTGCGGGACGTACAACTGCACTTTCATATTCAAGCACGAAAAAGAGTGCACAGGGCCGTTCGAAGTATTACCGTGTCGGTGCATCTGATTCGGTTCTTCGACTTGATGCGGATAACGTTGACCAGCTTGGTATCAACCTAAGTGACCTTCAGCCTGATTACCTTGTTAACGACAATACAGCAAGTAAGATCATGACAACGGCCATTTATGACCTTTCAAAGCTTGAGAATGTCGAGTCAATGCTCAGGGATTCAAAGAAGGTTGTATTTAAACTTACGCTTGCTGAAAAGGGCGCTGACCTTGAGTACAATGTACCGTTTACGAATGCTGGAGAATACATCTCCATCACATCCGATACAACGGGAATAAGCTTTGCATATGACAATTTAACAGGAATATGGACTGCAACACTTGCAAAGGACACATATTTTGACACGGTAAATGACTGCATCAAAACAGATGGCCTCTTTGACGCTGTAAACGGCAGGTTCATGTTTAACATCAACGTGCTTGTAAACGTTGACAACATTGTTGATCCGCATAAGTTCTCTAACTACAAGGTTGAGCTTAATGCAAAGATTGTTAAGAACATCGATACGGATCCTGAGACATATCTCGATGACAGAAGCGACCACGTTATCTACACTGTATGTAAGATCAACACGGCCTTCTCAACGGATTCAGACGGAACAGGCTAAATTTATTAGGTAAGAGATGACACTTATATTAGGAAGAAAACAGAAGAGGAAGCTTAAAAGGGTATTAGCGGTAATGCTTCTTCTTCTGATGTCCTTATATATGTGTTACATCCCTGCTTTTGCAGATGTTACGGATGCTTCACTCGCTCCTTCAGTTATAGTGGAAGACGGGGCAGCTGATAATTCCGAGACCATTGAAACAGGAGTGTCACGTGAGGAGTATCTTACTATTGACAGTGAGACAAAGGAGCTTCTTAAGGACGAGCTTTCGTCAATGCTTGGGGACATTGACCTTATCAGGACCAACTATGTGTTCCTTGGCGAGGAGGTGCTTATTCCTGTTAAGACAAACACACATTCAATGCGTGTTGAGTCATTTGTCCACAATTTTGAACTTAACCCAGCAGATACAGAGCTTTTGGTTGGATTCCTAGAGGTGGGAGAAAGCAGCGTAGGATACAGGGAATACCTTGAGGTACGCTTTAGCGCCTCATCCGGTGACAGCCTTGCGCTTATTAGCAGTGACGGGGCAGCAACACCGGTTACAGCCCTTGATGACACAGATACGGTTAAGCTTTCGGACGGCGAATATGTCTCATACTTTAGAATCGCCGATATCAGAAAGGGCACATACGCATACCACAATGACGGTGATACCGTAATTTTTAAGGTAGGTGCGACAGAGGATTCACTCAGGATTCACAGCGTATCAACCTTAACAGACAGCTCTTCATATACAATGGTTCGTGCCATGAACGGCGAGAGTGAATATCTGCCGGTTAAGACGGAGCTTACTGCGGTTCAGGGACCTGAAGAGATAACCGTTTACGAATACAGAAGCGAAAATGGTGGAATAGTCATTGATTCGCTTGATTCCTCTGAGCTCTCAATTGTATACCGTGAAAAGGATTTCGAGGTTACAACAGGCGATGGCATAGATGAATATGAGGCAAATCTCATACTTGCAAGAATTGATGACCATGATTACTTTAAGGGCTTTATCGATGACGAGCTTTCGACTTCGATGCTTCTTAGGGATAGCTTTGTTTTCATTAACCCTAGCGAGCAGTATACATACTTTGCCACGGCCGGAGAGATGACTGAGGAACACTATGTAAGGGTATTTGACGGCGTAAAGACCATTGAAAGCACAGTTTTTGACGCGTATGATCCCGTTAACCTTCTTGGCCAGGAGCTTAAGGACCTGACAATAGCAGGAGAGGCGCTCTTTATACTTATTCCGGCACTGCAGGATGTCAACAATGTGGCTGATTTAAGTATTGAGGGAAGCACAAACGGAGAAAGCAGCGCCATTATCTCCTTTGTAAAGGGTGAGGGACTTAATGCGGTTTCAGAGAAGCATGCTTCAGATGGTTCTCCTGTTGCGACTCCTTCCGTTGCAGTAAAAACAGAGCCTGGTCCAAGCATATCATCAGGCAACAGCTTTAAGCTTGGATTAAATAAGCATGAGCTTCGTTCACTCTCTTATTGTGCAGTCGATAAGGAAGGCTTCATAACGGCTGTATTTAATGAAGATGGTGAAATCATGGGACTAGCAGAGGGGGCAGGAATAAGCGACATTGCTTCATATGTCCTTATTCCGGCATGTACTGATTCGACACTTACCATTAGAAGGGTCGATGTCACAATGAGTGACTCGGTTAAGAACCATGTTATTGAGAAGAACCTCCCGGAGGCTGACGTAAGGCTTTATGGTGAGGAGGCCGGAAAACTGATATTGTCAGGAACGGCTCTTCTTGGAAGTCTTGACACACTGGATGTAACAGTACTTCTTGAGAACGGAACAGGTACGGTTAAGCTGATGGTTCCTCTGGAAAGTGTACAGTTTATAGCATCTGCAAGCGGAAGCCTTAAGCTTGAGGTAAAGGAATACGGTTTGGAGGAGGGACTGCCGGCTGAGCCTTCAAAGGACACTACGCCTGAGGTGCCGGAAACCGAGCCTGAAACACCCGCGCCTGCACCGGGCCCCGGATCTGCCATAGGCGGCACAGTAGAGCCTGAGGGCGGTAAGGACACAGAGGATGACGGTGACGATGAAGGAGACACTGAGGCAGCTTCACCGGAAACTGAACCTGATAGCAATGCGGGACCAGAGACAGAGCCTGAAACAGAGCCTTCAAATGAGCCTGAAACACAGGAATGATTATGGCTTTACAGATTGACATAAAAATGTAAGGTGACAAACAAGATACTTTACTGATATATTGGAAGGTGGATAACTGCCGTTTAAAACCATCCGTGAGTGGATAAATTAATTATTCATCCGTGAGGTTTGGCGGTATTTCTGCCGTATTTGAATTAATTTTGGGAATTTACGATTTGAGAAACAAGGAAACGGTAAAACTTAAAAAAAGCTTTTATACGGCACTCATGGTGCTTCTCATAGCGTTCCTTTCAATGGTATCGGTGACCTATGCCTGGTATGTTTTCAACACTAAGGGACATACCACAAATGTAAAAATGGCAGCGGGCTCATCGACAAAGCTCAGGATTGGAAAGGAGAATGGAGAATTCGGATTTTCAACCGAGATGGAAACCTTTGAGGGTAAGCTTCTTCCTGTGTCATGTGCAGACATTGACAGCGGAGAGGGCTTCCAGATGGTAACGGAATTTGAGCATATGCCCGACATGAGCATGCTTGCATCAAAGTTCGGCAAGCTCACCGGCACGAAGCAGTATTACCATACCAAGCTTCAGCTTAAAACAAACGCCCAGTCGCTTGATATTTACGTGAAGCTTAAATATACGGACGAGGAAACGGCATCCGACAAAATGATTTCAAAGGCACTGAGAGTCGGACTCGTGATGGACGGACAGGAATCCATCTTCGAGTTAAATAAGGAGAAGGGTGCCAACAGGAATACGACAAAGAACCCGACAGGTATGAAAGAGCCGTTTGTCATCGATAAAAACGGAAATCTTGTATCAATGGAGGGAAAGCTCCTTTCAGAGGATAATTACTGTGATTATGACGAGTCAACCGGAAAGGTTACTCTTAAGGATAATTCGAAAAAAATCGGTACGCTTTCTGGCGGAGACGGAGAGGATTACGGACCTGCCGAGACGGTGGATGTCTATGTATGGCTTGAGGGATGTGACCTTGACTGTACCGATGAGCTTGTTGATACGACACTAAAGGACCTCACCATAATTTTTGCGGGAGTTGAAGCTACAATTGGATGACAATTTAAAAAAAATTGAATCATCGCTTAAAAGGACTGTACTGCTTATAGTCCTGCTTCTCTTTACCCTGATTTCGGCAACCTTTGCATGGTTTACCTTTAACACGGCAACCAATGTTACACCGATGAGGGGTAGTGTAAGCGGTACCGGCATAACACTTCTCATTTCAGATGACCCGGATGGTGTTTTTGAGAAGGAGTGTAACCTTAATCCATACGGCGGCATGGATGAGTACGAGCTTGAACCCGTATCAACGGCAAACCTCGATACCTTTTTTGAGGCTGTTGCAATGGATGAAAACAACTATGCAATACGTTTCCGTGATGTGACGGATGAGATAGACAGTAAGCTGATCAGGGGAACGGTTTACCTCAAATCCGTAAAAAAGGATGCAATGGTTTATCTTGACCCCTCAAAGCTCATGTTTGATTACGGCGCACAGCTTCTTTCATCCATGAGGCTTGGACTTAGGATCACTGGCGAAAACGGCTCCTTTACATATATCTTCAGATTGGATGATTATGCAGGAGGTGCTGAGGAGCTTCAGACAGTTGAGACAGAGGGAACCGTGGTCGGAGACATTAATTCAGACGGAGAGGCACAGTTTGAGGATGATCCGTCAATTCAGATGTCTGATTATTTTGCCGATGTGGATGCAGACGGCTTTGTAACTCCTGGAAACGAGGTTCTTATCGAACTGGTTGGTGACGAGGTGGCTACTGTGGAATACTGGTTCTACATAGAGGGCTGCGATAATAATACATTTAACGAGGTGCAGGATACCGCAGGCGCGGTAACGCTTGCATTTGCGGGATGCGAATGAAAAATGACTTTAGGAAATTAAAAACAAAAGCACTTTTCGCCGCTGTATGGATGGTAATCCTGGCAGTGGTTATTTCCGCATCTACATATGCGTGGTTTACAAGCAATACAAATGTAAATACCACACATGCAAACGTGCATGTAGCAGTAAAGGAATTACAGCTTGAGCTTGGTGAGAGCGAGGCGGACCTTCGTCCTATGACGGAGGCTGAAGGGCTTGATATACCACAGGTCAATCAGGCAAACCTCGAAAAGCTCATGCCCGTATCCACTTCGGATCTCGAGGGCTTTGTATATTCGACAGGCTCTGTCACATCGGAGGGTGGCGATGTTTATGCATCATCATTTTCACTTGATGAAGAGGAAAAATACTATTTCCATGGCGAGTTTTATATGAGGGCCCTTGCTGAGCGCCAGTCTGAAAATGCTAAAATGGCCCTTTATTTCAGCACTCCGATAGGAGGCGACGAGACACAGGGTGATGCCTTTAACAGCGCACGTGTCGGATTCAAATTCGATGACGGACTTACAAGGATTTTCCGTGTGAGTGAGGGCGAGTCTGGGGTACGCACAAACAATACATATGTCGAAGGTGCACTCGCCGATGAAAACAGTGTCCTTAACTGGAATGGCGGAGGCGTAAGTGTTGTTGAGGATCCATCGCTTGAAATGGCAAGATACATCGTTGGTTCAGAGTATACTGACGGAACGCTTCCCGAGGAACCGATATGCTACCTTGAGCTTAACCGTGTTTATAAGGTGGATGTCTACTACTACATGGAGGGCTGCGATCCCGACTGTTCGGAATCGGCGGAGCTTACGGATATGAATTTAAATCTCTCCTTCTACGGTATATTGACGGAGGCGGCTGATGAATAAGGTTATTCTTAAAAAACCGAATATAAACGGCAGGCCGCCAGCAGATGAAAAGACAGAGAAGCTTAAAAAAAGCGCAAAGCAGTCTCTTACCACTACGGTGCTTCTCGTGCTCCTTGCACTTGCGGGAGTGACGGCGGCAACAACAGCATGGTTCTCGATTGCAAACTATACAAGGGTCAGGAGCATGGTCATGGACCTTACAAGCGGATATTCACTTCGCTTTGACCTTGACCCGCATGAGGATTTTGAACAGTACAGAAAAACGCTTTCATTTGGCGAAATACGTGACAGGATATTTGATGAAACCGGAACAGACATAGAGGAAACACCTCTTGAGCCTGTTACAACAGACGACGGAGAGTATTACACCTTTGAGTTTGGTGATTATGCGGATCCTGAGACAGGTGTATATCTCGAATTTACGCTTCACTTTATGGCACAGCGTGACATGCTCGTTCACCTTACCTCGATAGCGGGAGATGATGACGAGGATTTTGGAACGCTCATAGCAAGCGACAATCCGGACCTTGCCAGGGCGATGCGTGTTTCATTCGAAAAGGACGGCGAAATAGTTGTCTATAACCCGAAGCTGGACGACGAAAGGTACGATGCAGGTGCTTTTGACATTATTGGTATTCCACCCGAGGAGGATATGTTGTACAATCACAACAACGAATTATTTTCCTTAAGAGCCGGAGTGGATACGCCGGTCATTGTGCGTGTCTGGCTTGAGGGAACTGACGAGCTTTGCACCAATGATTTAATTGGTGAAAATTATGAGCTTAGGCTCCGGTTCGAAGGAACCGATTTTGAGCACAGGCTCTTTGATACGAGGGGATAAAATATGGCAGCAGAAAACAAACAGAAAAAAGGATCAGGTGTATTGACGGTTATCGCAAGCGTCATTCTATGGATGATTATCCTTCTGGCAGCGCTTTTCACATTTACAACGCTTGCCACAAAGGACACATCCAAGGTAGCAAACATTGCCGGCTACACACCGCTCACGGTAGAGACGGACTCAATGCTTCCGACATTTGCATCGGGAGACCTCATCTTCATTAAGAAGGTTGATCCGTCAACACTCAAGGAGGGAGACATCATCACCTTCCACACAATCATCAACAACCAGTATGCACTCAATACTCACCGTATTGAAAAGATTGAAAGTAACGGTGCGGCAAGAAGCTATGTCACAAAGGGTGACAACAACGCCATGGCCGATATGCATATCATCGCAGACGGTGACATCGTAGGTAAGTATACAGGAAAGCTCGGAGGCTTTGGAAAGGTAATCAGCTTCCTTTCAAGCAGCGTCGGCTTCCTCGTTGTAATCGTTCTTCCGATGCTCATCTTCTTTATCTACCAGCTCTACCATCTCATTATGGTAAGCATAAGCCTTAAGAAGGCGGCAGCCCTTGAGGCAGCTGAGGAGGCTGCGGCAGCAGTTGGTGCAGTAGGAAAGGATGAGGCCGACAGGCTTCGTGCGGAGCTTGAAGAAGCAAAGAGAAAAGCTGCAGAGGCAGAGGCTAAGCTTGCCGAGGCAGAGAAAAAGGAATCATAAATGAGTGAGTTTTTAAAGTTCGCATATGAACTTATCGCAAAAATCATATATAACCTTGTGGCCTGTCTCGTGGGATTTTTCGGAGGCCTCCTAAAGCTTTTTGTAACAGGAGTACCCGACTACATTCTTATATTCAAGTCATATTTTTCGACACTATCCTTTGTTGGAAAGGTGCTGTCGATAATTCTGGTGCTCTTCCTTATCGCAATCCCGGTAACCTTTATCGTGATTATCGTAAGAAGGATCATTCTCCATATCCAGCTTAAGGCTGACAGCGAGGACAATGCCGTTTTATATAAGGAAATCGGCCGTCTTAACCGCCAGGTGCTCGAGCTTATGGATGAAAAGAACAAGATTCTTGCACTTAAGGTTAACAATGTCGGTAATATGGAGCCCGTTCCGTATAACGGACCGCAGGCACTTCTTGACAATGCAACAGGAGAGTCGGGCGTAGTCTATGCATCACCTGACGGAGCCGCGGCAGCACTTGGAGCAGGCTATGTTGACCCGATGGCACAGGGTACCGGTGTGGCAGGAGGCCTTGTTACTGGTGTTGCAGTTGGTGGCATCGGCGGCGGTATCGGAGAGGAATCTCTCGCTTCGGTAGCGGCAGCGGCAGCAACAGCGGCAAGCGAGGCAAGGGCAAAGGACGAGCAGCAGGAGAGGGCAAATGCAAACCGTTTCCCGAAGCTTGCGCTTGTTGACATCAAGTACATGGATTACGAGGAGCCTGAATTTAATGACGAGATTTCACTTGAGGATTTCGTCGAGGCCTACCGCAGGTTTGCGTGCAGCCAGATGAAGCTCTACTATACTCCTGAAATCATAAGAAGATTTGTAGCCGGAATGGCATCAAGTAAAATCCTTATTCTCGAGGGTATTTCAGGTACAGGTAAAACGAGTCTTCCGTACTCGTTCAGCCGTTTCGTAGGCAATCCGTCAACAATCGTTCCGGTACAGCCCTCATTCCGTGACCGTGCGGAGCTTCTCGGATATTTCAATGAATTCTCAAAGCGTTTTAACGAGACTGAGTTCCTCCGTGCACTTTATGAGGCCGGATACCGTGAGGACCCGACACTTATCGTACTCGACGAGATGAACCTCGCGCGTATTGAGTATTACTTCGCGGAAATGCTTTCCATCCTCGAAATGCCGAATAAGGACGAGTGGGTTATCGACCTCGTTCCAACAGGCTGGCCGGGAGACCCCGACCATATCGACGGAGGTAAGCTCAAGATTTCTCCGCATACATGGTTCGTCGGAACTGCCAACAGTGATGACTCTACATTCACCATCACCGATAAGGTTTACGACCGTGCCATGCTCATTGAGCTTAACGAGCGTGCAGCACCGTTTGAGTGTGAGCTTGAGCCACGCTGCAGCATAACATGTGACCACCTTGAGGCACTCTTTGAGAAGGCAAAGGAGCAGTATCCTATCTCCGAATCAACACTTGCCAAGATGGTCAAGATGGACAACTATCTCCAGACACGATTCAAGCTGGCGTTTGGTAACCGTATCATGAAGCAGATGCATGACTTTATCCCCGTCTATGTAGCCTGCGGCGGAACGGAACTCGGCGGCCTTGATTACATCCTTGCACGTAAGGTACTCAAGAAGTTTGAGTCACTCAACGTTGCATTCGTTCGTGACGAGATGAAGGGTCTCATCGCATATATGGAAAAGACATTCGGCAAGTCAAATATGCAGGACAGTATCGCATATCTGACAAGAATCCAGAATCTGTATTAAGGTATGAAAAACTATGGCTGATACCATTACTTCTCTTTATAACAAATACGTCAACAAGGTCGGACGCTCGCTTGAGGGCGACCGCTACTTCAGGTACCTGTACGAGATGGTCAGTGCCGGAAACAACGTTATCGAGAACAAGAACCAGGTTCTCCATAAGGTTGTCGATGAGCAGTGGATAAGCATCATCGAGGAAAGCCTTGACTCGCTCAATACAATCATTGAGAAGCCAAGACGCTTCATTACACGTAAGGAAGAGGTAGTGCCTGTTGAGCTTGCAAAAAAGATTACTGCGGACTCGGTAAGACACCTGAGCATGAACACGCAGTTCATTGCGAGCAGCGAAAACGGTGATATTCAGCCTACAAAGATTCTGAATGTTACAACAGAGGAAACATATGACCTCTATGAGAACAGGTTTATCTACCACCTGATCCAGAGACTTGTTACATTCATCGATAAACGAACGGATGTAATCTTCTGGTCAACGGGAGACGAGACAAGAAACACCCTCACAATGACCTCAAAGGTTGAGGATGCATATGAGGAAATCGAATACAAGATTGACATGACCATCAAAAACCGTCAGAGCTTCGCAGAGAACGACGCTGACAACATGACGGTCTTCATGCGTATCGACCGTATCAGGCGTATGGTCATGGCACTTAAGAACAGCTCCTTCTGCTCAATCATGCAGGGCTGTTCAAAGGTAAAGAGCCCCATCCAGCGTACAAACCTTCTCATGAAGGACCCTGATTACCGTAACTGCTACAAGCTGTGGCAGTTCCTTGAGCGCTACGATGAGGTAGGCTACACAATCGATGTCCAGGATTCCACAATCGAGTTCGATGAGGAATACCAGATTCAGATGTTCACAAACCTTATCACCAACTATACGGTATTTAAGAGCCTTCTTGAGCCTGATAAGCGTGACATCACAACGATTCTCAAAAAGAAGAACAAGCTTCTTACACCAAAGTTCGTAAAGCAGATCCGCGAGGAGGAGGTTGAAACACCGGATATCCCGGATGTTGAAATCCGTAAGGTCTATGTGGACGAGGTAACTAAGAAGCAGCTTGCCGCTGAGGAAAAGGCAGCCGAGGAGGAGAGACTCCGCCTTGAGGCAGAGGCAGCCCGCGATGAGGCGCTTGTCCGTGCCGAGATAGCAGAGGGTAATGCAAGCGGTGCCCAGATGGAGGCAGCCGCTGCAAACCAGAGGGCTGAAAGAGCTGATGCAGAGCGTGACGAGGCGGTTGCAGAGCGTGACGAGGCACTTGAGGAAAAGAAAAAGGCACTCGAGGAAGCCGAAGCCATGAAGCAGGAGGCTGAGGAAAAGCTTAGGGAGGCCGAAGCCTTTATCCTTAAGGCTAAGGAGGAGGCAGACAGCCGCATAGCCGCAGCAGAGGCAGATGCCCTTGCAAGGATAACTGCAGCTGAGGAAAATGCCGCTGCAAGAATCACCGAGGCAGAAACTACTGCTGCAGAGCGTATAGAGAAGGCTGAGACAGAGGCTGCGACAAGAATCGAAAGGGCAGAGACCGAGGCAACTGCCAGGGCTACCGATGCTGAGACAAAGGCAGCCGAGAGGGCAGAAAAGGCTGAGGCAGCAGCTGAGGAAAAAATCAAGAAGGAAAAGGAGCAGGCTCTTAACCTCATCAGCAAGATGGAGGAAAAGAGCGCCCAGAAGGTTAGAAAGGCACTTGAGGATGCTGCCAATAAGATTGCAACGGCAGACAGGGCAGCAGACAAGAGAGCTGAAAAGGCTGAGGAAAAGGCTGCAAAGCGTGCTGAAAAGGCAGAGGCCGATGCAGAGGCAAAAATCAATGCAGCAAAGGCAGATGCCGAGAAGCGTATCAGTACGGCAGAGGCACTCGCCGATGCACGTGCAAGGAAGGCAGAGGCAGAGGCTGATGCAAGAATCAGTAGCATAAAAGCAGAGTCAGATGCACAGGTTGCCTCACTTAACAGTGAGATTTCTACGCTTCTTTCATCAAAGGAGGCCATGGAGAAATCGCTTAATGATGAAATTAGCGGAATCAGACAGGCAATGTCTGATGCTGAGGCTAGAAGCCGCCAGCAGATGAAGAAGCTTGAGGATGCACGTGACGAGGCAGTTGATACGATGAATTACCACATTAAGCAGCGTATCAAGGCAGAAAGAAAGGCTGAGGCCAATACGCTTGGAAGGGTAGTTGCAAATACCTTCGGCCTTTACAGAAGTGAAGCCGAGGAGGCAATAAAGGACGGCTCCGAGCGTAAAAACAACAAAGAGGATTAAATATATTTGAAAACACTCAAAAATATATTTTTAAAAATAATAAATGCGGTAGCAGTCGTCATCATCATTTTTGCGATATTTGTACTCTTTAATGTATTCTTTACAAAAAGCGGTGACGTACCAAACATCGGAGGCTACAGCGTGTTCCGTGTCCTAACGGGAAGCATGGAACCAACAATGCCGGTTGACACACTGATAGTAGTAAAAAGATGCGGCCCCGAGAAAATTGAGGTTGGAGATGTGATTTCCTTTTACTCGGTGGACGAGGACATCTACGGATCGGTGAACACACACCGCGTTACGGGAATTGAGGAAACAAACGGATATATAAGCTTTCGCACAAGGGGAGACGCCAATGCGGCGGAGGATAAGAACCTGACTCCGGGAAGCGAGCTCATCGGAAAGGTGGTATTCCAGTCACTTTTGATGGGTAAGATAGTAAGGCTTACATCAAACCCGATTGTATTCATCCCGCTAATTCTCATACCGCTGTTTGTCATCCTTATATCAAATATCGTAACAACGATAAAGATAGCAGGTGAACTGGCAAATGAAGAGGTCGATGAGAAAATAAAAGAGATTTCTGAAAAAAGGGCGGCAGACAGAGTAGTTCACGAGGACATAGACGAGGCTGACGCAAACAGGGAATCAGGCAGTAACTGTAATTAGGAAATAAAGAAACATATGAAACATGTAGCAATACAAATGAAAAAGGTACTAATGACAACCGCTTTTGCAATCCTTGCAACGGTTATGCTTTGTATGTATTCATTTGCAGCGGATCCTGAGCCTAAGGATTTTATCACTGACGCAAGCTTTGACTATAATTATGAAACAGGAACGGTCAGGGCAACATGGGAAAAGACGGACGCAAAGAGCAATTACATTGTAAAGTTCTACTATGGCAATACCATTAGCGGAAGGCAGCCTCTTTATACCTGGAAAAACATATCGGGCTACAGCAAGGATGTTACTACATACATTGCAAAGAAGGGTACCGGTAAATACATCTTTACGGTTACATCTGTAAAGGACCCGAGTGAGGCTGTTTATGTATCGGATGTACTTGAGCTTGATTCAGACGACCTCAAAAAAATCAAGGCGCGTGCAAAGGTGATCCGTGAGGAGAGCATCGACCGAACACCTGGATGGCACTCAAATCCCGACGGAACCTGGTTCTACTACAAGGAGGACAGGACCCAGCTTAAGAACGACTGGCTCGATTATGAGGGCAAGCGTTACCACTTCTCATCAGCAGGCGTCATGGAGGTAGGCTGGCAGGTAATTAAGAATTACTGGTATTATTTTGATAAGAGCGGTGCGCTTCTTGTCAGTACAACAACACCTGACGGCTATCCTGTGGATGCCGAGGGAAGGTATGTGGATGCCGAGGGCAAACCGATAAGTGCTAAGGGTGCCTCAAAAACACCCGCAACGCCAACAAAGCTCACAAATGTTTCGATTTCTCTTTCTGAAAAGTCCAATGGAGCGGAAAAAATCAAAACACTTACACTTAATGGTGGAACCGGCATAAAGATTGTAAATACAACATATTCGATTCCGTTTGAGAACTGGAGTGTTGACACGACTGTTGCGGTAACACTCGAGATTGAGGCTAAACCAAATTACTATTTCTCAGGCGACTTAAAGGTAACCTGCCGTAATGTTGAGCGAATCACGGTAAGCGGCAGCGGGGACAGGACAAGAAAGGTTACACTTTATTACAACCCGAAGACGGTTCTCGCAAAGCCTGAGGTTGTTTACATCAACGAATACGAGGAGCTTCACTGGAATAAGATACAGCATGCAACCCGTTACAAGGTAATGGTTTATTATGACAATAAGCTCCATAAGTCCGTTACGGTAGAGGAAAACAAGCTGGAACTCTATGAATACCTGAATCCGTTAGACGATGTTGAAAGGATAAAGGTAAAGATTGTTGCAATGGGCCCGCAGAAAAAAACTGTGATTTACCAGGAATCTGCGGCTTATGAAATAGCAGATATTGAGGTGTTTAAGCAAACCAACATGGTTAACGGACGCCTTACCGTTACGCCAACACGTGTAAAGTACGAGAACGAGTACGGAGAGCAGGCCGATGGCTGGGTCGAGCTTCTCGGACACTGGATGTATTTTAAGAAGGGTGTAGCAACCATTAACGGATGGTATAAGGATACAAAGGGAGACTGGTACTACCTGAATCAATATGGCTTCATGCAGACAGGCTGGCTTGAAAAGGATGGCCATCGCTATTATCTCAGGGAAACATCCGAAACGGGACCGACTGGTTCCATGGTTCAGGGTACTGCAGTGATAAGCGGTAAGGAGTATCACTTTAATGACGGCACAAGGACCGACATACCGGTCGGAGCCAACTACTGATAACGGAGATAAGAATGCTGTTTTTTGGCAAAAAGAAAAAAAGCATAAAGGAAGAGGAAGCAAAGGCTGAGGCCATGGAAAAGGGAGCAGAGGAAGGAAAAGCCTCTGAGCCCGGTCTTTCACCTGCACAGCAGAGGGCACTTCAGCAGAAGCAGCAGATGATGCTTCGCAAGCGTAACGACCGTTTTTCTGCCATCATGGGCAGAATGTACAGACTCGTTATTTCTGCTGACCTTACGATGAATTCCTATTACGTGGAAATGGGAGACAGCCGCGTCGGCACCTTTGATTTCCCAGACCGCGGATATTTTGATGACATGTATGCCCTTTTAGCCAGGGTTATTCATGCAGACGACCAGAAGAAATTCGAGAGATATTTTTCAAAGTCATCACTTCTTGAGTATTTTGATTCGGACCATACATCTGTTGCCGAGGTTTTCCGCTTCCCGGTAAGCTATAAGAATGCTGAGCCTGAGGAGAAAGTGGTAGCACAGGCGGAGGAAACACCCGCAAAGACGGATGAAGAGCATGCTCAGGAAGAAACAAATGCTCAGGAAGAAAATGCCGCACAGAATTCTCAAGAGAATGTAAACGCAGAGGAGTCGGCTACTGTTAGTTCAGACGAGGCAGTTAAGGAAAATGCGGCAGCTGAAGGAACTGATACAACGGCCGATGAGGGTGCTGCAGCCAAAGCCGAGGAAGAGGTAAAGCCTCAGGTGGTTGAAACAGTGGAGCTTGACGGAACAACGGAGAAGGTTCCTGTATATGACTATTTTGAGGTTCGCTGTGAGAGAGTCCAGGACATCCCGGCTCCGAGAGTATGCGTAATGCTTTATGTCAGACGTACAAAGGGAATGTACGATGACGGCAAGAATGAGTGGACAGGCAATTTGGATACCGATGGCACTTCGGAGATGAAGGAAAAGGTTGAGCTTCGTGTCCAGGGACTCATGGCAAGAAAGGATATGCTCTTCTATGAGTATAACTTTGATGACGACACCTTTACATACGGCGGAAACGGTATCCCGGACCATACGGTCAAGAACCTGATTACGGCAGCAGAGGTTAACTCGGATTCATTTGTACACCACGATGATTTCGAGGCACTTCGTGAGATTATTGAAAAGGGCAAGGACGCAAAGAACAGCTCGGCACAGCTACGAATCAAGATTAACGGCCTTCACAACAATAACTTCTCAACATATGAGCTTTACAGCTATCCGATACTTGACGGCGGAGTTCCGAAATATATTTTCGGTACACTTACAGACCAGAAGGTGCTTGTTAAGCCAAACAATAAGAAGGACTTCCTTGAGCAGGAGTCTGAGAATATTCTTAAGAGCTTCTGTGACATCATCTATGAGGTTGATGCCACTAGGGACATAGTCGATCATGTTGTTATTAAGAACAACATAATGAAGAGGGAAAATAAGCCCTCAAGATTCACAACCTGGGTTGAAACCCAGATTGAGAGTGGAAGAATCCATCAGGATTCAGCGGAATTTTTCCGTACGCTCGCAACACCGGGCTTCATGCCAAAGAACTGCAGAAGCGGTTCATTTGTCAAGGAGGCACTTATTAAAAAGCGCGGCTCGAATAACACAAAGTGGTATGAGATTTCAGTCCGCCCCGAGGACACAGAGGGCAGGAACTTCCTCATAATCGGTCGTGACATTGACGAAATCAAGCAGCTTCGTGACAACAAGGGCAGGGTGGCAGAGCAGATGCGCTTTGCTGAGTTTAACGAGTCAGTGCTTGAGACACTTGCGGGTCTTGTCGAATTCAGAAATGTCGAGACGGGAGTACACATCGTGCGCGTACAGCAGATCACAAGGACAATCCTTGAGGATATCGAGGTACGAAGCCCGCAGTATGAGCTTACAAAGAAGACGATCAACCTCTACGCGAGGGGAGCAATCCTCCACGACGTAGGAAAGATTACAATACCTGACGCCATTCTCAATAAGCCTGGAAGGCTTGACGAGGCTGAGTTTGAGGTTATGAAGACACATACCACAAGGGGTGCCGAAATCATTGACCACATGTGGATTAACGGTGACGAAGAGCAGAAGGCATATTCAAGGGATGTGGCACTTCACCATCATGAGCGCTATGACGGCAAAGGTTATCCCGAGGGACTCGAGGGAGACCAGATTTCCATTGGTGCCCAGGCCGTTGCGATTGCCGATGTATTTGATGCACTTGTAAGCGACAGAGTCTATAAAAAGGCAAAGACCTTTGACGAGGCCTTCAACATGATCCTTAACGGAGAGTGCGGAGCGTTTAACCCGAGGGTGCTTGAATCGCTCAGAACATCAATGGATAAGATTAAGCATATTTACGAAGACAAAAAAGAAACCGGAGATAAGTAATGGCAGGAGAACTTAAAATAAGAAAAGGCGCAAAGATACAGATTGCCTTTGACAGGGGAGCAGGCGAGAGCCCGAGCTTCGATATGGCGAGTTCATTCTTCAAGGCACTGGATGAATCCTTCTTCCTGATATCCGTTCCGATGAAGGGCGGAAAGCAGGTGACACTCGATGAGACGCAGAAGCTTCTCATGAGATACCAGAGTAACGGAGAGGACCTCATCCTGGCGGGCTATGCGGATGATTCCGTTAAGGAGGGAATCCGTACATACTGGAAGATAAGACGAGTAACCGAGCAGAGAACCTTCTTCAAGCGAGCTGACGAACGTCTCAAGGCTGCCATCAAGGTTAACTATACAATGGACAACTGGCCCCTTAACGATGACGGCACGGTTGACATGGAGGACGGACTGACACTCGATATATCAGCAGGTGGTGCCGCTGTATTCATGAACACAAGGGTTGAGGTAGGAGAAATCATGATGATGACCCTTCCGAAAATCGGCACGGTGGATGACGGTAACAAGATAGAGGATGTTGTTTCAGTCATATGCTGGCAGCGTGAGGCTCCTAAGGGCGGTCTTTACAAGTTCCTCTGTGGTGTCCAGTACCGCTTTGACGAGGGTAAGGACAGAGACAGGATGAAGCGCTACACCGCATATGTAAAGAAGCGCTACAAGCTGTAATCCGAAAGCAAAGAAAAGAACTCAGCTTCCGGTTGGGAAAACCACAGGGAGCAGACCATAGAAAAACAATTAATCAGTTAGAAACGGTCACGTACCGATAATAAAAACATGTTTGATATTTTTAAGAAAAGAAGAGACGGCCCGAATGCGAAGTCAAAAGCACCGCCCGGACCTAATGACTGGTCAGACCCGTTCGAGGACCTTGGCGAGGCATACGAGCCAGTGGATATGGATACATTTAACGATGTACCCGATACCGACGAGAAAAGGGGCGGACGGAGCCCGAATGACAAAAGAATATTTAAGGGCAAGGTTCCCGAAAACCTCATAGATGGTGACGGCAAACGAATCGTCCGAATCGAGGAGCTTAGGGAAAGAGCCGATAACGGTGAGTATGACGACCTCGATCCTGAGATGATCATCTCGACATACATCCCGCACAGACGTGCAAAGCACATAGGTGCGGCGTTACTCAGACTCGGAAAGCTGAGGCTTTTCCTGCTTACATCGCTTCTTCTTGTGTGCATCCTGTTCATTATGGCATTCATGCAGGAGAAGATGGGTAATTTCACCATCAACCTGAACAGGCTTGAGATGTACAGAAAGGGAATTGCGATTTCAGAGGATGGAGCGTTCACGAGACCAACGGCAAGACTTATCGCCAGTCCCGTAAAGGACGCGACAAACATCTCGATTGATGACCTGCCGCTCAATCTTCACAAGATTGACGGAGACCATAACGGTACCAACTACATGGCCTATACCTACTACATACGAAATGCAGGTAAGGAGGATGTAAGCTACCGCGCAATCGTAACACTCGAGAGTGCGTCAAAGGGCGCTGAGGAAGCCGTCAGGGTGGCTGTATGGAACGGAGACGAATGTACCGTTTATGCGGCACCATCAAGAACAGGCGAACCCGAGGAGGGATGTGTCAATTTCATAAGCCGTGATATCGTATGCATCTACAATGTCGATGACTTTGAAATCGGAAACGTAAACAAATATACGATTGTCATCTGGCTTGAGGGAGATGATCCCGAATGCGTGGACAGAATCGTAGGCGGAAACGTCCAGTTTGCGATGAACATCGATGCAACGGGAACAGACGACACTACACTGCTTTACAAGTTCGTCCGTGATATCGTCGACACACTCACAGGCAACAAGCCTATCAGTGCGGCAGGTACGGAGAGCCCGGACTACTATAAGTACAGGGACGTAACCTGGGAGACGAGAAAGAATAAGCCTGCAGTCGAGGTTGATTCCGGAAACGGAAAGACCGAGACAACTAAGCCCGCCAAGGAGAACGAAACCAAGGCAGGGGCAAAGGGCAGCTAGCGACGGTTAAGGCAAAGGCATTAGGTATAGACACGGAAAAACATCCGACTGTGCAAATGTGATAAAAAGCCTTATTAAAGCGTAAAATGTCGCGTATTTAAAGGATTCCCAAGAGGGAATAAAAAAGTTTATCTCTGTCTGTTGACAGAATAAAATCTTTATGGTATTTATGCTACAAAGACTATAAAAATTAAAATTGGTGTATTCTAGCCCTATGGACGATTACAAGATTTTAGATTCATAGTGGGGGACATGAAAAAGGAGGAAAATTTATGTCAGTAAAATCATTAAAGAAGCAGCTGGCAGCAGCTATCGCCATGACTGTAGTAGCAGCCATCGCACTCAGCAGCTCAACCTACGCATGGTTTGTCAGCAACAACACTGTTGAAGCAACAACATCAAGCATCAGCGCACAGTCAAATGCTCCGTTCCTTGTAATCAAAGCAGGAGCAGCCGTTGAAACAACAACAACTGATACAGCTGTAACAACTACACCTGTAGCAGATAAGGTTCTGTTCCCGGTTCAGATGATAACAGCTTCTGATGATGCAACAACATTCACATGGCAGTCAGCTTATGCGGCAGCAAAGGGCGCATCAACTGAGAAGGCTTCAACACGTTTCACAGTTGATTCAGCTGATTATGCTAAGTATTACTTAATGGAGAGCTTCTATGTTGGAACCAATGGTACAACAAAGGGACAGTTTAAGAACCTTCGTGTATCAGGCGTTTCTACAACTGCTGCTGGTATTTCAGGAGGTGGAACTGATCTTCAGAACGCACTTCGTATTATGGTAGTATGCGGTCAGGAAGTTGTCATCTATGACAAGGATGGCACACTTATTACTCAGTATGTTCCTCAGTCAGGAACAGCAACAAACATCACTGGACTTACAGCAAAGTCTGACAGAACAGTTGCAGGTGCAACAGTTAACGCTGCTTTCCTTACAACAACAGATAAGGTTATTGGTAAGACAGATGGAACAGCTGATTCTGTAAAGGTTGATGTATATCTCTACTATGACGGTGCTCAGACAGATATTTATACAGATAATCTTAATGACCTTGGTAAGGTTAGTGCTACAGTTACATTCACAGCTGATGACGCTTCAGTATCATAATTATTAAACTATATACATACTGCCCGAATTAACGGGCAGTATACCAAAGGGCAGAAGATACTTCTGTCTTTTGGTGTACTAAAGGGTATGAAAAATACTAGCGAAAGGAGAGGATAAATATGCATAGCGTGAAAAAGATAAAAGCACAGCTTTTTGCAGCGGCAGTAACCGTAATGGTTGCTTTCCTTGGTTTGGCCTCTTCTACATATGCCTGGTATGTGACACAAAACACTGTAGAAGCAACTACATCAACTATCTCAGCTCAGGCTGAGGGCGCAGTGCTCCAGATTAATACAGGTAAGACAACGGTAAGTACGGCAGGTGCAGCGGCAACTTATACAATTAGCGAAGCCATTTCACCTTCATCAACGAATGACCTTATTAACTGGTTTGTACCTGAAAACTGGACAGAAAACCTGGCTAAGGTAAAAACATATACAAAGGTGAGTCTGATAGTTGACGGTTCTGGCGATAAGGACGGAAAGTATAATCTGGGTGGTGTGGATTACTATGCCTATGCACTTGGTACATATACAATTTCCACAATACCTTCAACGGGCCTTGCGGATGTTTACTTTGACGGCTCCGTAACGGGTGGCCCTATTCAGGTAACAAGGGCAGGAGAAACAGGAATTGCCTCAGACAAGGTTGCTGCATCCTTAAGAGTAGGTATCACTATAGATGACCGCTCAGGTAGCGGTGAAACCCTGATTGCGGTTTATTCACCGAATGAGCCTGTAGGAAAAGGTAACGACGAAAACTATGACGGAGATCCTGCCTCCACAAACGGATGGAGAGTAGTTAAAGACCTTGGAGCAACATCGAATACCACGACAGATGCCACATACAGACATCTTTCTGGAAATGGTATTGGAACACCTGCATGGGCACTTACAAAGGACAGTGACGGCCAGTACATAACACCTACAGCATCACATATCCAGCTTGCTGACGATGTTGATCAGAATGGTGTAATTATGAGGGTATACGTATGGATGGAAGGAACAGATGCGGATTGCTTAGGCACAATCGTTTCGGGTGACGATTCATTCTACAATGTTTCTGTATACCTTGTAGGCCTGACGGTAGATTAATTTATTAGTATTTATAGGATTTATTATCCCCATACCGAAAGGTGTGGGGATTTTTTAAGGGGAAATCATGGAAAAGACAGTATCAGTTGAGACAATGAGATATTCGGATGCATGGACAATCGAGCATAAGGTTAGCTCGAAGGAGTTAATGCGCCGTGCGGGTGAGGGAATCTTTAAGGTGGCTTCATGGAAGGCTCCTGTTGCCATTGTATGTGGATCAGGCAATAACGCAGGTGACGGATATGTGGTGGCAGATTACCTTCATAAAAGTGGAATTGAGTGTGTGATATATCTTCTTAGCGACAGATTCTCAGAGGATGGAAAATACTACTATGACATCTGCATGGAGAAGGGCATAAAGGCCGTTAAGTTCACAGAGGATACCGATTTAAGCACATATGGAAGCATACTCGACTGCATACTCGGAACAGGCTTTAAGGGAAGCGTAACGGGTATTACAAAAGCCGCAATTGATGCGATAAATAAAAGCGGGGCTTATGTTGTGTCGGCTGACATCAACAGTGGTCTTAACGGTGACACGGGTACAGGCGAGGACTATGTAATATCGGACCTTACAGTATCGATAGGAACCTTTAAGCATGGACATTTCCGCGGTGATGCTGACAGGGCTATGAAGGAAAAGGTAAACGTAGATATCGGCATTGAAATCCGCGAGGTACCGTAAAAAGTTGTTTTCTGGGCTTTTGGTGTCTTTTCGGACTCGATTTTTCAGCCTTTTGGATAAAAAGTTTGAAAAATGTAAAAAATACCATCTTGAAAAATTGTTTGAGAGTTTATATAATAACACCAACATATGTGATGCAAAGCCGGAGTAATCCGGTGACGCAAAGCTATAGGGGCTGATTTTCATCAGCCAGCCAGTTGCCGCAGCCATTCGATGGCCACGGCTTTTTTTAATTTTTATAGTCTTTTAAACGTAACTAAATAGGAAAGGTAACACAGATTGAACGGTTTTGATAACTCAAAATCGAATATTGCAGTGTCGCCGGAGCTTAAGAGCCTGAGAAAAGAATTTTTCAGAAGGCTTATTACCACATGTGCCCTTTTGTTCTTAACCGTATGGGCGCTCGTGAGCTATGTATCACGTGCCTGGTTTGCAAAGAACGATGAGGTAGGTGCAGACAATTCATCCGTATCATCGGCAACCGAATCAGCCAACCTCTATATCAGGCTGCAGTCGGACAGCACAAAGGATTACAGCTCCGTTGTCATCAACAACTGGGAAACAGGTGTACCCCTTTATCCGATCTCGACAGCAGACTGCGAGGACTGGTATTACATAAGCGGCCGTTCGCTCGATATGAGCGTTGAATCGGATGGCGTGGCTAAGGGTGTTTACTATGCCTCTGAATATTCAAGGCCGGCGTCAATAGATACCGACGGTGTGTATTCAGTTGAGGGTACAGACAGAAGGGCATTCTTCTGTGGCAGGTACAACCTTTACACAAGTCGTGATGACATGAGGGTATACCTTCATCCGGATGAGCCAATCACAGTTAACTGCAGTGCAGGTCATGAGGGGCTGAGGGATGCACTCCGTATAGCACTTGTGACGGATAGCGGCCTTGTATTTATTTTTGCACCTGTAGCTGAGAGCGGTATTGGACGAAATTACATCGGTACAAGCGGTGGTAATCCCGTCAAAGCGGAAGCAGATACCTTCTATGCCGTAACGGGACAGAATACCGCGGCAGTACAGCCTGTGGTAATTCCAGGTTCCGCCGGTCTCGGTAACTATCTTGCCGGAAGAGTTCCAGGTGAAAGCTTTACATATGCGGATGGAACAACACCAATATGTGTGGCAAATGATGGTGATGGTGCAAATGTGTCGGTGTATATCTGGCTTGAGGGTATGGATGCCCAGGGAATTGCCGAGGAGGCAGCGGGAAAGCAGATAAATGTAAACGTAAACTATGTAGGTGTTCCGGTAACTGCCGGACCGTAATTGATGGCAGAGAAGTTAAGGAAAGCTGTAAATGGAATAAAAAAATACAGTACACGGGATGCTGTAAAGGCAGCCATTGTGTTTGCATTATCCATGGCTCTTCTTATTGGCACGACCTATGCATGGTATGACAGGCTTTGGGAGAACCGTTCAGGCGGAATCAATGTGAATTCCGAGAGCCCGCTTGTATCGGTAGAGGGATATACACTTCTTTATAGCCCCGATGCGGATGGCTCTTCGCTTTTAAGTTCAAATCTAATCACACTTAAGAGCTATGATTCGGTTTTCGGAAAAAATGAAAACACTCCGGCTTACATAGTGGTTCCGGTAACAGGCACAGCTGTTTCGGAGCCCGGGTATACGCTTCATTTCTCGTTTGACTGTGGAAACACCGAGATCCTAAACAATGAGGGAAAGATAAAGGCGCTTTATTCAAATGTTGCCCAGCTTCGCTTCTATACCTTCCCTGATAAGGCGTCTGCGGAGGCAGTGCTTAACTCCGATGATCCCTATATGGCGGCCTATGAAATCTTCCCGCATGACGGTGATGACGAGACAGGCTTTGTAAAGGCCACGTGGGCCGATTACACGGTAGGAAGGGATACACATACGATTGAGGGAACACCGTCAAAGGAACAGCAGGTTATCATATCTGTTCCAGGTGAGGCTACGGACGGAACAGGTATTAAGTATGTGGTATTTGAGCTTACATATAATGGTAACCTCGTTGAGAATTTCCTGAATAACCACATTGCCAATCTGTCAGACCGACTCAGTAATACAAGTACCATTGAGTTTGAACCTGACATGGACCTTATTTTAGTTACGGCAAACAACTGATTTAACACATGAAACACTGCAAAGGCAAAAACAGAATAACGCTTCTGCTCATTGCAGTCCTGATGTTATGCCTAATAACAACAGGCTCCTTTGCTTGGTATGACCATAGCCGTGCGGATATCCCCGAGGTGGGTGGCTCCGTAAGCTTTATGGCCAAGTATTTTGAAAGCGGAGACGGCACGGAAGCCACTCCGTATGAAATTAAAACACCGGATCAGCTTTATAACCTCGCATGGCTTCAGTTCATGGGATATTTTGATGACAGGGTAACACATTTCTACCTCTCATCGGACCTTGACATGGCAGGCTATAAGCTTCCGCCGATAGGTACGACATCTCATCCCTTTATCGGCGAGTTTAACGGTAACAAAAAGATGATTTCAAACCTGTGGGTCACATCGGTAGAGGAGGACTGGTTTGAACCGCCGCAGTATGTTGTTGACGATGTAGGAACGGATATCGGTTTCTTTGGACGTCTTGGTGATGACGCACTCACAAATACATATGGAAAGGCATATGAATTTTACCTCAGTGATTACACATGCACCTCAGATGTCGGCGGAAATGTGGGATTAATCGCAGGCTATGTGGCAGGAAACCTTCATTCGATAGGTGTAAACAACAGTAGAATTGAGCTCGTTAACGAAAGCGGCTCAGGTCTTGATTTTAACAGTGATTATTCACTGCTTGGAAAGACTCAGGCAGGAATTGAGTGGGAGGATAGACCCGGCTCCGAGGGAAACGGAGACCTGATTATCAATCCGACCTTTATCGAATCTCCTTATAACCGAAATATTACAACAGGCCAGAATATTGAACTCAGTATGGCGGCCAACCTTCCGGATGGAACAAAGTCCGCAAGGCTTATCGGAAACCTGGCTTATTCATTACAGTCACCTGACCCGCAGCTTGGTATTTCCATACTTAGAAATGTTACGAATTACCAGTTTGGACAGACCTACACAATAACAAAAAGTAATTCTGTGACGACGACTAATGTTGAGCCTGAACTCATGGAAACCTACAACTATATGTATCCAAAGTACCGTTACAAGCCAAGTGCGGCACCTGGATTTACGGGAGCATATCCCACAAACTGTGTATGGTTTAAGCCCTTGTCAGAGGGTAAATGTACAATTGCATTCATTGCAGAAAACATGAGTTCTGACGGAGCTATGTCCATCTATAAGTTCAGGGTAAATACCAGTGCGAATGGAACCAGAAGCATTGACAGAACCTCGGTTCAGGAAATGAAATTTGTTTTCTCAAAGGGTGACAAGATTGGTAACGGTGCAATCGTTTATTTTAACTTTGACGTACCATTTGAGGAAGGATATGAGTACTGCATAGGTAAGGACTCAAATAACACGGGAACAAACGTAGGCTTCCTTTTCCTTAAGCTCGCGGGAACTGATGTGGATCCGGGCGGTGGAACAGGACCGACAAAAAACATTGCAAGGGTAGACTTTATGGAAGAGGTTTCAGAGGGTTCTTCTCCTGCAGAATTTACAAAGGATATTTGGGACAGCGATTATGTTGTCCATAACGCGGTTATTTCGCTTGGTGGTGAGACAGGTTCAACACCCCCTGGTGGAATGACACAGACTATAGATTATGATGCACTGTCTTCGGACAACAAGGTGCATGTAGAAGCAACTCCCGGAGTAGATGTCAATGTAACGGGAGCTGCGGTGAAGACGGAAGTGGCGGCAGCATCCTTTGCTCTCAGGGGGCCAATGCGTTCCCCGGCATATGGAGCATATAGCTATTATGAGGATGAAATCTATGATGAGATTCTCATTAACTCGGGAGCTGCATTTGCTTCAGCTGATACGGCTGACCTTGGAACGGATATTTTGGGATATGCTCTTGAACGAACAACAAATGTTTATCTCGGGGCATTTGAACTAAATCAGGAGGATACTCCGGGGGCACTTACATATAGTGCAGGAAGGTCCGATGATGATTTAGGACTTTCAAAAAACAATTTAAGATTCTATGTGCAGTACGGTGAAGACATGGAAGAAACGGGTATGATTACCGTTAACTTCACAGCTGATACAGATGAGGATGTTGTTGGATTCATGAACGGACTGGGACAGTTTGTTCCATTCAGTGAACTGGACGGCATCACGGTCATGGAAAAGCTTGAAAATAACTATGAGGCAAGCTTCCCGGCCACGCTTTATAATCTTAACCTGATTTCATATGCAAGACTTGATGAGGAGGCAAATCTCCTGACAGGTGTGCATGCGGCCGTGGAATCTGAGGGAGGTAATAACGTATCTGATATTGCACCTGGCCCTGAAGCATCAGTTGAAACAGTTCCTGATAATAACATGGAAACGGAACCTGCAGGTGATCCGGAAAATGTAAACGAACCTTCTTCAGCTGAATCAGCAGAAGTAACTGAACAGGAAGCAACTGAAGTACAGGAGACAGAGGAAACTGGTACTGAGGAAGTTGCACAGGCTTCATTATTATCGGAGCCTGAAACTACTGCACCTGAGGTTACGGAGGAAACGACACCGGCTGAGCCTGAAACCACGGAAGCCGAGATTTCGGAAGAAGCGACTACTGCAGAGCCCGAAACAACAGTACCGGAACCTGAAACTGTTCAGGGAGAGGTATCAGGTGACACTTCGGATACAAATCAGGAGAGCAATGACGATGACAGGATTTCATATGAGTATGACAATGACGAGCCTGCAGCCATTTACCTCATTGTACCTGTATGTATAAAGGGCAAAGCAAAATTAAATGCCATAGACATCACAGTAATTGACAGATGTGGTGGCTGGGTAAGCGTATATCTAGGAAGTATGGATAGACGCGAGCCTGACATGACCTTCAATTACCGTCAGCCTGATTATGACTATACAGAACTTATTCTCAGTGCAGACGAAGGCTTTGTACAGCTTTGTACTGACCGCGTTGACACCATATGGGTTTCATCTGCGGACGGAATAGGATATGACGTATACTGACACAACATTTTTCGGATGTTTTGGTAACCGCTCTTTTGGAGCGTACGGCGGTTATCTTAACATAAATTAAAAACAAACTACCCGGCGTTTGGACTGCTTACCATTCGCCGGGTGTTGTTTTTTCTGCTTCAATATTGACACTATACTCCTGCGGGAGTATGCTCTTGACTAAGACTGACAAATATTAGGGGGAGGGTTTGTTTTGGCAATTGCATATGACAAAATTTATCTTGAACAGGCCAGGCGAACTTTGGGGAGCATGCTTGACTATGCCGTAAATTCGGCCAGGTTGGAAACAAGTCTTTTCTGGAATATGTTTCTTGTATCAGATATTTCAAAACGTTTTGAGGTCGGAGAATCAGCTATTGTGGCGGGAAAATCAGGAATTGAACTGGCGCAGATAATAATAACCGATGAAAATTCGATAGAGCTTCCTGATGAAAATGATTCAATTGCATATGGAAAGTCTCGGGAATACTGGGCGGGATGGGTACTGGCATATTATCAGTGGAAAAACGGATGCTCTTTTAAAAAAATAAATGGTTACATCCCTATTACTCAGATATTGGAAATGTACTCTCGTTATCATGAGGCAGATATTGAAAAACTGTGTGATAGGTTGGATGAGATAATATTTAATCCAAATAATGAAACTAATTTGAAACAGATTCGCTTAATGGCAGGATTATCTCAGAGAGAGTTGGCAATTGCAACAGGTATTTCTGTTAGGTCAATCCAACAATATGAGCAACGGCGAAAAAATATTAATTCAGCAAAGGCCGAAACGATATTTTTGTTAGCGCGGGCACTACATTGCAGAATGGAAGAACTTCTGGAGATAGAATGTATTAGAAAATCAAAAAAATAATACTGGCACTTCACTTTTTAATTTATTGGCTATAAAATGAATAAAATCGTTGTTTTTTGGCTTTGCAACGGCATTTTTTGATAGTTGCAACCACCAGTTGACAAATTGACGGGCGTACTTGGTAGTGTGCAACCGGTAAAAATACTATAGTTGGGGCATCAGAAAAAACAAAAAACCAACGAAAGGGTATGAGTTATGATTTTAGCAGATAAGATTATTGAAGAAAGAAAAAAGAACGGATGGTCACAGGAAGAGCTTGCTGAAAAGCTTGGTGTTTCAAGACAGGCGGTCTCAAAATGGGAGGGCGCCGCATCTACACCTGACCTTCAGAAGGTTATCCAGCTTGCAGATCTTTTCGGAGTTAGCACAGATTACTTATTAAAGGATGACATCCTCCCGGGATCACAGACACCGACTGAATATAACGGAAGCGAGTCCGCAACACCGCTTCGCTACGTTTCAATGGAGGAGGCCAATGAGTTCCTTAATATAAGAAAGCAGGTTTCACCCGTTATTGCAAACGCTGTGTCGCTCTGTATCATGAGCCCGGCACTTGTAATAATCCTCAGTGCATTCTCTGAGGCAAACATGTACGGCATCACAGAGGGAATCTCATCAGGAGTTGGCTGTACTGTTCTTTTCATTATGATTGCCATCGCTGTATATATGTTCATCACTAGCGGAATGAAGATGAACGACTCTGAAAAGCTTGAGAAGGAAAGCTTTGAGACAGCCTACGGCGTTACAGGTATGGTAAAGGAAAAGAAGAATGCCTATGAGGGCTATTTCACATCAAGGCTTGCAATCGGTGTCTGCCTTTGCATAGTTTCAGTTATCCCGCTTGTAATCGCAGGAGCTATGGGTGCATCTGATTTTGTCTGCACTTTACTTGTGGGCGTACTTCTTGCAGTTATCGCAACAGGCGTAAACATGATAATTCGTGTAAGTATGATAAGGGACTCATACACAACACTTCTTCAGGAGGAGGAGTATACCAAGGAGGAAAAGCAGGTTAAGAGAAGAATGGATCCTGTTGCAGGAATCTACTGGTGTCTCGTTACTGCAGGCTACCTTGGATGGAGCTTTTACACAATGCGCTGGGATTTCACATGGATTGTATGGCCTGTTGCAGGTGTTCTCTACGCAGCCATTACTGGAATCATGAGAATGGCTATGAAGAAGGATGAATAACTTTAATAGAATTTAATATGCGAACAAAAAAAGGTCACTGCTTTTGCGGTGACCTTTTTCGTAAAGAACTGGAAATTTCGTCTATAGGTAGTGCTGCTTTTGAAATTTTACAAAAGATATATCAGTCAACATCTGAAATCCTGTCGCGGATTTGCTGCATGCGCCGGTCAAGTGAGGCACTCTGTTCTGCGCATTCCTTAAGCTCGTGGCTGATTTCTGCGGTAGTCTCTTCTGAAAGGTTCTTCTTATAGCGAAGCTTATGCTCAAGACTTGCCCAGAAATCCATTGCGATTGAGCGAAGCTGGACCTCTACCTTCATGTTTCTTTTCTCATTCTGAAGGAATACGGGTACCTCTACAATGAGGTGCAGGCTTCGGTAACCGTTCTCCTTTGGATTCTCGATATAATCCTTTTTCTTAATGAGCCTGATGTCATCCTGCTTTAAAAGACAGTCAGCAAGCATGTAGATGTCTTTTGGGAATGCACAGATGACTCTGATTCCTGCGATGTCATTGATGTTCTCCTCAATCGACTCGAGTGTCATCGGTATCTTTCTGTCACGGACCTTCTTGATGAGGCTTGTCTGAGACTTGATTCTCGATTTAATCGATTCAATGGGGTTACGGTCATACTGGAGACTGAACTCCGCATCAAGTACCCTGAATTTTGTCTCGACCTCCATGATGGCACATTTGTAGTAGCACATCAGCATGTCAAAGGGTTCCTTGTTCTTATTGAAGAAATCGAGAAAGTCGTCCGACATAACGGTTTCGCGAAGAAACTGTTCCTTATAGTTTTCGAATGTTGAGGCAATCTCTGCCCTTAGTTCGTCCTTTATCTTTTCTGTCTTTGTAATAGATGTGATTCCGGTTAAATCCATATTTTATATTCCTGTTCATTATTTGCACTGAGTAGCTCTCTGCACGATACTAATGATAATGCAGGCGTATGGTGTCACTGTGACGAAAAAATAGAAATTCTGTGAAAAAGGCTGAAAATGCAATATGTGTTTTTTGGAAGTTTCCTTGCATTTTGCGACCAAAACTACTAATAGACACTCTTCTTAGACTCGGGTATAGTATGGTTAGAAAGTTGGGTTCTTTACTTTATGGGAAAGAAGTTATCATAATGAACGGAGGGAAGAATTATGATTGCATGTACAGAATTTATTCCGGCATACAGTGAGCTTTTTACATATCTTGAGGAGCAGAAGGGACGTGAGGAGGTAGACCGCTACTGGCACTGGCTCTTTGATCCGTCAAGTGATTCAACACCGCTTGATTCATTTGTACAGAAATCGGGTATCCGTGGATGCTTTGATTACTGGTCAATCTCCCTTACAGAGGAGGCTGCTGATTTTACACAGATTCTTAATGAGAAGGCTGGCTGGTACAGGGATATCATGCATCACTGTCCGTCCAAGGGACGTCTCATCGAGCTTCATAAGGAGGTTCCTGAGTTTATTCCCTACCATGATTACTGCCTGCACTGTGACAACTACCGCCTTGCACTTAAGAGGGGCGGACTTGAGTATATCTATGACTTCCAGGGAATAGATGAGGCAAAGTGCCAGGAAACAATTTACGATCCAAAGGTATTTGACGGACGTATCATCATTGACGAAAACTGCGAGATCATGGATGTTCGCGCTACGGATAACGAGTATTTCCACCAGCGCTTCCATGCATCAATGTCTAACGGAATCGATTACCTTACAACCAATTACGGAAAGAAGGCGATTGAGGAATATATGAGGGCATACATGAACCATGTATGGCCGAGAATCCTTGAAAAGTGTGAGTCGGAGGGACTTAGCGCAGTGGAGGATTTCATCCACCACATGTTTAAGAAGGAGAAGGCTGATGAACTTGTAACTACCGAGCTTTCTTCAGACGGCAGTACACTTAAGGTAAGTGTGTCAAAGGATCCGCAGATTGCATATCTTAGGGAAAATGGCCTTAAGATTGCTGCGGACCTTCCAATGACCACTACAGTACCGCTTACGGTGCTCGCTGAGCATGCAGGCGCAACCTTTGTTATGGAAAGCTATGACGAGGAAACGGGTGCCCGCACATATTCATTCGTTAAATAAGCTATTCCTAGCTTTTTTAAACTTTTTCCTCAAAACAAAAATGAGCCTCGAGAGGGGCTCATTT
>JAUNDA010000113.1 GCA_030526295.1 Eubacteriales bacterium | reverse complement strand
TGTTTGATTCATCTGATTGTGTTTTGGTGTGTCCACTTTCTGGGGTCCATTTTACAATCCCCCATCATGTAAATTTTAAGTTTTCTTAAACCACGCTGACCTCTTACTTTCGGCAGTCATGTTTTTTAGACAATATATGATTTTTTACTGTCCCTTTTGTAAACGATGTCATGTTAATTTCAAGATATTGTTATTTACGCTAAGTACACAATGAGAAAAGTCATGTTTTTGGCTCATTATCACTGAATAAACTAACATGAACCTCAATAGTTCATACATCATTCACTGTTCACCCTGCGACTGTACTTAAGATTTCAATATGAATCCACTTAAACATCATTGACATGGGTAGTAGTTCATGAACTACCGAGCCCACCTCTTGATATCCTAAACTTATTGACAATTATCGTTAAGCTCTGATTGATGTAAGAAAAAAGAAATGATTGGTTTGTAATTCGTAAATTGAATATATACATTGCTTCATCTATAATACAATATGAAATTATGTCTACCTTTTTGGAAGGAGATTAAGATGAAGAAAAGAATCATATCAATAATTACGGCAGTGCTTATGCTTACACAGCTATTTAGCGTGTCTGCATTTGCATCTACTTCATATACCTCAGGAGTAAGGGTAACCTCGATTCCATCAGTAAAAATCAACATTGACACAACCCAGCTTGTCGCAGGCGATGACAACATGGTTGACCCGTTCCAGTTCATAACCATTTATGAAAACAGCTACTATGAGCTTTCAGGCGCAGACTGGTATGACAGGGTTAATTACCTGAAAATTGGTGATACACCAAAGGTTAAGGTATATCTGCAGGCTTATCCGAAGGAAACAGACTACACCAACTACACAAAGATGTGGCTTTTCCAGGGCGGCTATAACTCAACAAATGTAACCGTCAACAGGGGAACCTATATAAGCTCACAGATCAGGGATTCAGGTTATACACTTGAGCTCATTATCCAGACAAATCCAATCAAGGGACAGTACAATGTCCCGGCTACAGCTTATTGGGATGCAACTGTAGGTTCAGCAAGATGGGAAAAGAGTGAGAATGACTCAGGCATTTACGACCTTGCCCTTTACAGAAACGGAAATATCATAAAGTCACTGAAGAATTATACAGGAAACAATTACAACTTCTATCCCTACATGACAAAGGAGGGAGATTACAGCTTCAGGGTACGCTGCGCAGTTCCTGCTAATCTCGTGGAAAATGGTGCATCACCGTCCGAGTATGCTTATTCAGGTTCCTGCTACATTACAAAGGATAAGGTTTCTGATGGATCAGGTCAGACAACCAGTGATGAGAATGGTGGCAATGCCGGCCATAATGCAGGTAATGTAAATTATCCAAACGGCACTGGAAATGAGGTTACAACCGGCTGGGTTACCGATTCGACCGGTACATATTTCAGGTACCCAAGCGGTGAGTACGCAAGGGCCGGCTGGCTTAACCTTAACGGCACATGGTACTTCCTCGGACAGGGCGGAAAGATGCTCACCGGATGGCAGCAGGACCCGAAGACAAACATCTGGTACTACATGGATACTAACACCGGAAAGATGCTGACAGGCTGGCTTAGCTACAACGGAAACTGGTATTACCTTAACAAGACAAAGGACAGCACCGAGGGCTGTATGATACAGGGCTGGTTTGGTGAGAACGGAAAGAAATTCTACTTCAACAAATCCGGCATCATGGTAACAGGCTGGTTCCAGATTGATGGAAAGTGGTACTATTTCTATCCGCAGGGCTCTCGCTCAGACGGTAAGTACGGCTTCCTTGCAACCAATACAATGATTGGTGATTTCAAGGTCGGCGACGACGGTGCCTGGATTACAAACTAATTTCGAATCACAATTATTTAGAATTCCAATCATCAATAAACTAATTAAGGGCTTCCGCAAACGCGGAGGCCCTTTTCAATGATAACCTATACTTAAGGAATTGGTACTGCTTATTTATTACCATTTGGGAGTTTGCCAAATAAAATGGCAAACAGTGAACAGCATACAATGATAATGAGAACGAATGCAGGATTGTAGAATTTGCCTGTGAGGCTTTCTATGAGGACGAGCATAGGATTGTTCTCATTGTGGGTTAGGAACATGAAATTTGTGCCGAGTACAGTGTTTAAAGCCTTATCAAGGCATGCAAGGGCAATGATATAGCCTGCTATAAGCGGAACGTCCTTTATGCAGGGTCTAAAGCCATCTGCGAGGATAATGACAGGCATCAGGATTAGCATGATGTGGACAGTTGACGAATGAAGGTGCATATAGTTCCATACCGGAAGACTGGTCCAGTTTGGGAAAAGCATGGCAGCAAGGGCTGCCGGAAGTCCACAGCAGGTAAGAAGCACTGATGTCTTTCTGCCTGGCTTAATGGCATGCAGCACTGATATGAAAAGGTTAACTGAGCAAAGGTGGAACGGGAGGAACTCCCATTCGAACTGTCCTGTAATAAGAGCAGGGATATCCTTAAAAAGCTCATCTGCAACCATAAGGCAGACTAGCACTACCTGTACCCTGCGCTTTTTCTCGGGTGTAAGCTGCGGGTAGAATTTGATGACAAGGATAATAAGTGCTGCAAGCAGGGTAAGCCAGCAAAGATGTGTAAGTCCAAACTGCCTCCAGACAATGTAGTCCTCACCAAGCATATTTAAAACGGATGTCTTTGTTAACCAAAACATAATATCTCACTCCTGATTTATGTGAAATAACAATCCTGCCACAAATCAATCAAATTCAACATTCACAGATTGTTTTATATATCAAAAGTCTAACATATCATATTTTGATTTTCCACATGGAAATGAATTTGATAATTATCCCTCATTATTTTTATTCTCAGAACAGTGAACAGCTCTGCTATTGAATTCCTGGGCATTCACGCTTAACGTCCTAAAAGAAATTATCACTATTAATATTCTACTAAACCAGAAACAACTCAAAGCAAATACTTCTTCGCAAGTGTTTCTATTGTCTGGGTATTCAAAATAACCTTCTCAGACTCGAATGTAGCAATAAGGTTACCACCGATAAAATAACCGTTTCTTTGATATGCTTCAATCTTTTTGAGAACATTATTCGCATACTCCGAATCATCCATTTTACCAAAGTGCTCCCATATCATTATCTTTCTGAACTTTGAAGAAACCAATGTGAAATCAGGATGCAAAATGCCAAAATTATTCAAAGTCAGCGGGCATTCATATTTATACAATATTCCCGACCTGTCAAAATACTCAGCTATCATCTTTTCAGATTTGGACCTTACGCGTAATCCCTTATCTGTTACAATATATGCACATTCCTCAGAGAACTCTTTTCCTTTATATGGTTCATTTTGCCACTTCTCGACAAAGGATTCCCAGGTAGGCTCATATGGTGTAACGAGTTCTTTTCTCTCGTTACTTAGTGATCGATATATGTCCTCAATTGCCGGATTATTTATTTCTTTATCCTTTTCAATTAACCTGTGATATTTACTGTTTAATCGTTTAACTGAGCTCAACAATTCCTTTGCTGATTTGTAGAGCTTTTCTTCATAGTCCCTCTGAGCAAGTTGTTTTGCCAAGTCAATGTGTTTTGGATTACTTTTTTTAAGATATTCCCTTCTCTTTCCATCAGGGGATACATAATAGTACTGTGCTTTATTTTTCACATTTCCAACATTAAGTCTTCCCTCAGGTACAACCTGTTTTTGTTTTTCAATAGTCACTATGATATTAGTTAGGAACTCTTCTTCGTCTCTTATCATCCTTACAAAAGTCTTCATTAATTAATCTCCTTCCTTATATACTTATTAAATTTTTTACC
>JAUNDA010000028.1 GCA_030526295.1 Eubacteriales bacterium | reverse complement strand
TTTGATTCATCTGATTGTGTTTTGGTGTGTCCACTTTCTGGGGTCCATTTTAGAATGCAGTGTTAGCGTAATTTCCCAATTCTTTTCAAAAACATGACGAGCCCTTTAGCTCAATCATGTGATATCGATATTTCACTCCAAAAAACTAACCACAATTCGAGCATGGTCATGTTTAAACAATGAAGTATGAAATTAATCTAACCCTATGTTTTCAAATGGTAGATTTTTTTTAGTTAATGTGATTTTTACATGATTAATTGAAATAAGATAAAAATTCTCAGTCTATATGAGCGTCTTAAATACCTTATGAAGAATAGGTATATTAGAAACTGTGTTGTTGGACCCAATTCTTTGAGTATTGGTATTGTAGATGGTATTGAGAAACGAAATATGATAAGCATGACCAATATTGGTCAGAGATGTGTGTTTTATTAATTTGAATATTGATTTCAAGAACGACCCGTACTTTCGCGGATAATATAATTATAATGGATATTTTTTCATTTTGATTGATTTTTATATTTTTTCACAAATTTTTTATTATTTACCACCAAATATTATCCTTCATATTTCTATCTTAGATTTTTCAACTTACGTCTATATTCTCCAATATCCTAAACTATTAGCATAGAGTAGTATTTGCATAGAAGCATAAAAAACACCGGCTGTTCTAAAACAGTCGGTGTCTTAATGGTTAATATTAAGTTATGCGTAAACTGGTTATTTAACGCGTATCTATTAATTAAACGAGCTCGATGAGAACCATAAGAGCGTTGTCGCCCTTTCTCTCACCAATCTTGATGATACGTGTGTAACCACCGTTACGGCTCTGATACTTCGGAGCATACTCATCGAAGAGCTTTGATACAAGGTCAACCTGCTTTGTGCCACGCTTGCGGCCAGCTGCCTTCTCCGGTACCTCTGTTACATCGTAAAGAACTGCGAGCATCTGACGTCTTGCATGAAGTCTAGATGGCTTGTCCTTCTTGATTGTCTTCTCAACCTCGTCGTAAACAGTTACCTTCTTCTTTACGCCGTTGATCTCCTTAACTTCCTTAACTCTCTTGCCGTCCTTGTCCTTGCGGGCAACCTTAGCCTTAACAGTTACTTCCTCGTAGTTGTCCTTCTCACGAACAGCGAGTGCGATGAGCTTCTCAACGTCCTTACGGAGCTCCTTAGCTCTAGCGTCTGTTGTTGTGATGTGACCATGATAAAGAAGTGCTGTGATCTGGTTTCTTAAAAGAGCCTTTCTCTGTGAAGAGGTCTTTGATAACTTTCTGTACTTTGCCATAATTAATTTCCTTCCTGCCGTGCCTTTGGCCTTACCGGCGAGACCACCCATACATGCTTTTTAGTCTTACAGATATGGGAAACGAATTTTTAACGCTTGCTCAGCTTATCCTATGATGTTGTTAATAAAACACTCATATGACCTGCCGAATTGTGGATTTAACTTCTCAGAACCGATATCAGAATCAGTTAAGATCGTCTGCATCCTGAAGTGAAAGACCGAGGTCCTTCAGCTTGATAAGAACTTCATCGAGTGACTTTCTGCCGAGGTTACGAACCTTCATCATGTCATCCTGTGTCTTAGCGCAAAGCTCGCCAACTGTGTTGATGCCGGCTCTCTTTAAGCAGTTGTATGAACGAACTGAGAGCTCGAGCTCATCAATTGACATATCAGCTGAACCTGTGCTGCCTGTATCAACTGACTCAGGATTAAATGAATCTGCCTCTTTACCCTTATCAGAAAGGTCAACGAAGAGTTTAAGATGGTCATTGAGCACCTTAGCTGCAAGGCTTACTGCCTCTGCCGGTGTTACTGTACCATTTGTGAATACTTCAAGTGTGAGCTTGTCGAAGTCTGTCTGCTGTCCTACACGTGTATTCTCAACATTCATATTGACACGCTCAACAGGTGTGAATATCGAGTCGATAGCGATGCTTCCGATAGGAGCGTCATCTGACTTGTTGCGGTCTGCACCTACGTATCCGCGTCCGTTAGTGATTGTAAGAACCATGTTGAGTCTGGCATCGGCACCGCTAAGTGTAGCGATAACCTGCTCCGGATTCATAACAACGATATCCTGGTCAAACTTGATATCTGCAGCTGTAACAACCTTCGGGCCTGTAACATCAATGTATGCTGTCTTTGGCTCGTTGTCCTCGCTGTTGTTCTTGATAGCAAGCTCCTTGATGTTCATAATGATCTCAGTAACGTCTTCCTTAACGCCCGGGATCGGTGAGAACTCATGGAGTACACCGTCAATCTGGATACGGCTTACTGCTGAACCAACAAGTGATGAAAGCATGATCCTTCTAAGTGAGTTTCCAAGAGTAATGCCATAGCCTCTCTCAAGTGGCTCACATACGAACTTGCCGTATCTGAGGTCATCTCCGCCTTCAACTTTATTTACCTTTGGTATTTCGAATTCGAACACGTCGGACTCCTTTCATATATTTGAACCTGCGAACCTGTGCCAATTGGTGCTGTAACTTAGCCACACAAACCGGCACAAATTCGTATAAAGCTCTGATGAAAATTTTAATTAGTTCTTTGAGTATAACTCGACGATGAGCATCTCATCTACAGGAACGTCGATAACAGATCTCTTAGGAAGCTCATTAACCTTACCTACGAGGTTCTCCTTATCAGACTCAAGCCACTCAGGAACGCTACGGCTTCCAGCCTGCTCCATGATGTCCTTGAATCTCTGTGATGACTTAGCCTTCTCTACGATCTCAATCTTGTCGCCAGCCTTAACAAGGAGTGAAGGAACATTAACCTTCTGTCCGTTAACTGCAACCATCTTGTGACCTACGATCTGTCTAGCCTCTCTACGTGTACGAGCCCAGCCAAGACGGAAGATAACATTGTCAATTCTTGACTCAAGTGTGATCATAAGATTCTCACCTGTCATTCCTTCCATACGCTCAGCCTTTGCGTAATAGTTACGGAAAGGCTTCTCAAGTACACCATAGATGAACTTTGCCTTCTGCTTCTCACGAAGCTGCATTCCGTACTCAGAGAGCTTTCTCTGCTGTCTCTGAGACTTTCTGTTTGATTTCTTATCTATTCCTAAATATGTCGGATCCAGGTCAAGGGATCTGCATCTTTTAAGAACAGGAACTCTATCTACTGCCATAAATAACCTCCAAGATTAAACTCTTCTACGCTTAGGCGGGCGACATCCGTTGTGTGGAACAGGAGTCACATCCTTAATGCTGGTTACCGTAAGCCCTGCTGCGCCGAGGGCACGGATAGCTGCCTCACGACCTGAACCAGGTCCCTTTACCATAACATCTACTGTCTTTAAACCATGCACTAAAGCTGCCTTTACAGCAGTTTCAGCAGCCATCTGAGCTGCGTAAGGAGTAGATTTTCTTGAACCTCTGAATCCAAGACCACCGGCACTTGCCCATGATAATGCATTTCCTTCAGCATCTGTAAGTGTTACGATTGTATTGTTGAAGGAAGCCTGGATATGTGCCTGTCCGTGTTCAACGTTTTTCTTGACGCGCTTCTTAGTAACCTTCTTCGCGCCTGACACTTTCTTTGCCATATTAAACTAACCTACTTTCTGTTTTGTTCCCATGCTTAAAGCATGCAAATCACAAAACCTAAATTACTTCTTCTTATTTGCTACAGTCTTTCTAGGACCCTTACGTGTTCTCGCGTTGGTCTTTGTCTTCTGTCCACGAACCGGAAGACCCTTTCTGTGACGGATACCGCGATAGCAGCCGATTTCCTGAAGTCTCTTGATGTTCATAGCAACTTCTCTTCTTAAGTCACCTTCTACCATCTGAGTCTCAGCGATTACTGCTGCAATAGCCTTTTCCTCATCACTTGTAAGATCCTTACAACGAGTATCAGGGTTAACATTTGCTTCCTTGAGGATTCTCTTTGATGATGAAACGCCGATACCATAGATATAGGTAAGACCGATTTCAACTCTCTTCTCTCTTGGAAGGTCAACACCAGCTATACGAGCCATGATTTTCCTCCTTACTTACTCTTGTTACTTGTTTAGCCTTGTCTCTGTTTGTGCTTCGGGTTTTCGCAGATAACTCTTACGATACCTTTTCTCTTGATAACCTTGCACTTTTCGCAGATAGGCTTAACTGAAGATCTGACTTTCATGTTAATCTCCTTTCTTTAGCTTACTGCCTTCGACGGTCAAGCCGCCGAAATATAAATATAGCACAAAAGTGCTGTATTTTCAATATTTTTCTTACAATTACTTATCTCTCCAGATAATTCTTGCCTTTGATAAATCATAAGGGCTCATCTCGAGAGTAACCTTGTCACCGGGAAGGATTCTGATGTAGTTCATACGAAGCTTCCCGCTGATGTGTGCAAGCACCTGATGGCCATTTTCAAGCTCTACCTGAAACATGGCATTTGGCAGTTTTTCAACTACTGTTCCCTCAAGTTCGATAACATCTGCTTTTGACATATATTCCTCTTATCTTACGTTATAAAGTTTCTTTTCTTCCGGTGTAAGTGATAATACCTCCGGAGCGCCATCAGTTATTAGAATGGTATTTTCGTAATGTGCCGATGGTGCGCCGTCTGCCGTTACAACAGTCCAGCCGTCATCGGACCAGTTTACCATCCATGTACCCAGATTTATCATGGGTTCGACTGCAAGAGTCATGTTCTTCTGAAGCTTAATGCCACGATTGCGGCATGTATAATTCGGTACCTCAGGATCCTCATGCATATTTTTACCAATGCCATGGCCTACAAGGTCCTCTACGATTCCGTAGCCAAACTGGGAAATATAATCCTCAATTGCCTTTCCGATATCGTTTACCCTTCCGCCTGCTGTGGCTACCTTGATGCCCTCAAAGAAGCTTTCCCTTGTGTGGTCGATGAGCTCCTGAATTTCAGGCTCAATCTTTCCAACTGCGTGGGTTCTTGCGGCATCTGACTGCCAGCCCTTCCATATGACTCCCGTATCGATGGTGACGATATCGCCCTCCTCGATATAACGCGAGGCCGACGGAATACCGTGTACTACCTCGTCGTTAACAGACACACATGCAGATGCGGGAAATCCGTCATAATTTTTAAAGGAAGGGATACAACCGAAGCTCCTGATAAGCTTCTCGCATTTAGTATCAATATCCATTGTTGTGATTCCGGGCTTGATCATATCCGCAAGCTCAAGGTGAACCTTTGCGAGTATGAGTCCGGCCTCACGCATTAATTCTACTTCACGTTCTGATTTAATGGTTACCATGATGTACCAGTGCTCTTACAATGTCTTTATAAACCTCATCTGGGTTCTTAGTTCCGTCAACCTCGATGAGAATGCCTTTTCTGCGATAATAGTCCTTTAATGGTTCTGTCTCGTTGTGGAATGTCTCAAGACGCTTGCTAACAGTTTCCTCGTTGTCATCGGCTCTTGTAACAAGCTGCGCACCGCAGCGGTCACATACGCCTGGTACAAGCGGGGGATTGTTAAGTGCGCTGTATGATGTATCACAATCAGGACACACAAGTCTTGACGGCATACGCTTCTTTATGAGTTCGTCTGGAACCTCAAGTGAAAGCGCATGGTCAATCTGCTCTCCATATTCCAGCAGTGCATGCTTAAGTGCAGTTGCCTGCTCATAGGTACGCGGGAATCCGTCGAGGATGTAGCCTCTTCCGCAGTCACGCTGCAGGATTCGTTCCATCATCATCGCAATAACGATGCGGTCCGGAACAAGCTCACCTCTTGAAATAATCTCCTGAACCTCTTTTCCCAGTTCGGTCTTCTCTGTGATGTTTTTGCGGAACAAATGTCCGCTACTTATATGAGGAATGTTCAGTCGTTCAGCAAAAAATGTTGACTGGGTACCCTTTCCGGCACCCGGGGCTCCAAGCATTATTAGCCTCATATATACCTCCGGTTAAAACGGACCCAAGGATAACCGGCAAAAACCGGTTATCCCAGGGAAACTAAAAGCTATTTAGTCGTTAAGAAATCCTTTGTAATTTCTTACAAGCATCATCGACTCGATTGAACGAAGTGTCTCTAAGATAACACCTACGATAATGATGAGTGATGTGCCCATAAATGACAGACGTCCGATTTCGAAGATTCCTGAGCAAAGTATCGGAACGATACTTACGATTACAAGACCTACGGCACCGATGAAAATAATGTACTTGAGGATGTGCTCAAGATAATCGCTTGTTGGCTTGCCCGGTCTGATTCCAGGAAGGAATCCGCCGTTCTTCTTCATGTTGTTTGCAACCTCTAACGGATTGAATGTGATTCCTGTGTAGAAGTATGCGAACGCGATGATCATAAGAATATAAACTACAAGACCGATGTTAGCCCATGGATAGTTTATATTGCACCAAGCGCCTGAGTTACAGCAGTACACTACCTTGCCCCAGAAGGTTGAGTAGTCAACGTTTGTGAGCTGTCCGATAATTACCGGGATTGACAGAATAGATGATGCGAAGATTACCGGAATAACACCTGCGGTATTAACCTTTAACGGAATATTCGATGAATTTCCGCCTACCATATGTCTGCCCTGCATCTTACGTGAATACTGTACCGGAATGTTACGTGTTGCTTCGTTAAGCATTATTGTAAACATTGTAAGGGCAATAATTGCTGCAATTACGATTGCTCCGATAACAACAGCAACAGCGATTGTCTTGTTTGAGAAGAACTTGTCGCCGATTGTCTTGAAGTCGCTCGGAAGCGATGCGAGAATGTTGAAGAGGAGAACGATTGAAATACCGTTTCCTACTCCCTTCTCTGTGATGCACTCACCAAACCACATGAGGAGTGCTGATCCGGCAGTCATTGAGATGATACATACAAGTACTGACCATACATTGTATGAATAAAGAAGTCCGCTTCCGCCAAATCCGATAGCCATAGCTGTTGACTCGATAAGAGCAAGTGCAACTGTGACATATCTTGTGTACTCGGCGATCTTCTTTCTGCCGTCTTCTCCGTCCTTCTGAAGTCTCTCAAGTGCCGGAATGGCAATTGTGAGAAGCTGCATAATGATCGAAGAAGTGATGTACGGAGTGATACTCAGTGCAAAGATTGAAAGATCTGTGAAAGATCCACCTGTCATTGCATTAAGCCATCCGAATGCATCAGTATCGGATACTCTGCTTAAAAGGTTAGCAAAGTAAGCTGTATCAACTCCCGGAATCGGAAGTGTTGATCCGAATCTGATGATTACAAGCATAAGAAGTGTGAATAAAATCTTATCCCTTACTTCTTTTACCCTGAAGGCATTAATGATGGATTTAAACATATTAGATTACCTCGCATGATCCGCCAGCTGCCTCGATCTTAGCCTTTGCAGTCTCTGTGAATGCATTAGCCTTGACAACGAGCTTCTTCTTAAGGTCTCCGTTTCCTAAAATCTTTACTCCATCAAGTGTCTTCTTGATAATGCCCTGCTCGAGAAGTGCGTTTACATCTACTGTAGCGCCATCCTCAAATCTAGCCTCAAGAACCTCTACATTAATACCAACATATTCAACACGGTTTCTGTTGTTGAAGCCTCTCTTCGGGAGTCTTCTGAATAATGGCATCTGGCCACCCTCGAAACCGGGTCTTGGTGCTCCGCTTCTGGCCTTCTGGCCCTTGTGTCCGTAGCCGGCTGTCTTGCCGTTTCCTGAACCATGACCACGACCCTTACGGAAGTTGTTTGCATGCTTTGAGCCCTCTGCAGGCTTTAAGTTAAATAATTCCATAGCTTACCTCCTCCGTTTAGATCTCTTCTACCTTTACCATGTGCTGAATCTGCTTCAGCATGCCTCTAACTGCCGGTGAATCGTTGAACTCTCTAGTCTGGTGCATCTTCTTGAATCCAAGAGCAGCAACAGTAAGTCTGTTCTTCGGTACCTGAGCGATAGGAGACTTAACAAGAGTAACTCTTAATTTATTAGCCATTTGTCTTTCCTCCTATTACTTAAGAATTTCAGCAACAGTCTTGTCACGAAGCTGAGCACACTTCTCAGGTGTCTTCATGCACTTAAGACCTTCGATTGTAGCGAGTACGCAGTTAACCTTGTTACGTGAGCCAAGGCTCTTTGTACGGATATTCTTGATACCAGCAAGCTCAAGAACGTTACGAGCAGGACCACCTGCGATAACGCCAGTTCCTTCAGGAGCTCTCTTAAGAAGAACTGTTGAAGAACCGAACTGTCCGAAGAAATCGTGAGGAACTGAATTGTTCTTATCTCTTGCGATCTCAACAAGGTTTCTTGTAGCAGCTTCCTTACCCTTACGGATTGCCTCCGGAACCTCAGCTGCCTTTCCAAGACCAGCACCAACGTGGCCGTTTCCGTCACCTACAACAACAAGTGCTGAGAAACGCATTGTACGTCCACCCTTAACTGTCTTTGATACACGCTTGATAGCAACTACCTTATCCTGTAATTCCAAAGACTTAGGATCAATAATTTCTCTCTTCATTTTTCTCCTCCTCCTTAGAATTCAAGTCCGGCTTCACGTGCTGCATCAGCAAGTGCCTGAACCTTACCATGATAGATGAAGCCGCCTCTGTCGAAGACTACCTTCTTGATGCCGAGCTCAAGAGCCTTCTTTGCAACCTCTGTTCCTACGAACTGAGCAGCCTCGATTGTGTCTGTATTCTCAAGATCCTTTGCAGCCTTGTCAAGTGTTGATGCTGCGCAAAGTGTCTTACCAACTGTATCGTCGATAATCTGAGCATACATGTGCTTGTTACTTCTGAATACGCTAAGACGTGGCTTCTCTGATGTACCAGAGATGTAATGACGAAGTCTAGCGTGCTTTTTTCTGCGAATTTCGATTTTTGAATCTTTTGTTATCATCTTACGCTCTCCTTCCTATTACTTACCTGTCTTGCCGACCTTACGTCTGATAACCTCGTAGTCATACTTGATACCCTTGCCCTTATATGGCTCCGGTCCTCTCTTACCACGGATTTCTGCTGCGTACTGACCAACCTTCTCCTTAGAGATACCCTTAACGATGATCTTGTTCTGGCCGTCGCAAACTGTCTCGATGCCCTCAGGATCTGTCATCTCAACCGGATGTGAATATCCAAGGTTAAGTGTAAGAACCTTTCCTGCCTTAGCTGCTCTGTAACCAACACCGTTGATCTCAAGAGTCTTCTGATAACCTGTGCTAACACCGATTACCATGTTGTTGATAAGTGTTCTTGTAAGGCCGTGTAAAGCCTTCATCTTGTTTGTGTCGTCAGGACGTGTAACAACTACCTGAGCTGCCTGAACATCAATTGTGAGTTCCTTGGCAAATTCTCTTGTAAGTGTTCCGAGAGCGCCCTTGACAGTCACTACGTTTCCGTCAGCTACTGTAACGGTTACGCCAGCCGGTACGTTAACCGGCATCTTTCCTATACGTGACATACGTCAATCTCCTTTTCCTTAAATTGTCAGCTTAATGCCGTTTTCAGATTTACCAGATAAATGCGAGAACTTCGCCGCCTACGCCGCGCTTTCTAGCTTCCTTATCTGTCATAACACCTTCGTTTGTAGAAACGATAGCTGTTCCAAGACCACCGAGAACCTTCGGCATGTCTTCCTTACCAGCGTAGATTCTAAGACCTGGCTTAGAAATCTTCTTGAGACCAGCGATAACTCTCTCGCCATCAGCTGTATACTTAAGATACAGTCTCATGTCCTTGAACTTACCGTTCTCAACTGTCTCTACCTTTGCGATATAACCCTCAGCAACAAGGATGTCAGCGATAGCTGCCTTGATCTTTGATGAAGGTACATCAACTGTAGCGTGCTTTCTCATGTTAGCATTACGAATTCTCGTAAGCATATCAGCAATTGGATCACTCATCTTTTTTTCTCCTTTAAAAATTAATAATAGATGCGATATCGTGATGATATAGGCTGACGAATGTTTTTGTGACCTCATGCTTGCATGCAGGGAACAAAACACATTCGGAAGCCGAACAATATGAGCATAAAAGCGCTGCGATGCATAGCGAGCAGAGCGATATGCGAATATTGTAAGCGGATTACGTGAGCACTATGTGCGGAGTAATCCGCTATATCTTAACTAAAAATTACCAGCTGGCTTTTCTTACACCCGGGATTTCGCCCTTGTATGCAAGCTCTCTGAAGCAGATACGGCAGATACCGTACTTTCTGAGATAAGCGTGTGGTCTTCCGCAGATACGGCAGCGGTTGTAAGCTCTTGTTGAGAACTTAGCCGGACGTGCCTGCTTAATCTTCATAGAAGTCTTTGCCATTGCCTGCTCCTCCCTTATTTAGCGAAAGGCATGTTAAAGAGTCTTAAGAGCTCTCTTGCCTCTTCATCTGTCTTTGCAGTTGTTACGAAGATAATGTCCATACCTCTGGTCTTATCTACCTTATCGTACTCGATCTCAGGGAAAATAAGCTGCTCCTTGATTCCGAGTGCATAGTTACCTCTGCCGTCGAACGCGTTCGGGTTTACACCTCTGAAGTCACGTACACGGGGAAGTGAAAGGTTGATGAGACGGTCTGCGAAGTCATACATCTTCTCGCCTCTTAAGGTTACCTTGCAGCCGATAGCCATGCCTTCACGAAGCTTGAAGTTAGCTACTGACTTTCTAGCCTTGGTTATAACAGCGTGCTGTCCTGAGATAATCTCAAGATCTCTAACAGCAGAGTCCAGAACCTTGGCATTTTCCTTAGCTTCACCAACGCCCATGTTGATAACGATCTTCTCAAGCTTCGGTACTTCCATAACGTTCTTGTAACCGAACTTCTTGATCATGGCGTCTTTGATTTCAGTATTGTAGATTTCCTTTAATCTTGCCACTTTTCATGTCCTCCTTTCGCTTAGCCTATAACCTTGCCGGTCTTCTTTGATACACGCTGCTTCTTGCCGTCAACTACCTTGAAACCAACTCTTGTAGCCTTGCCGTCAACAACGAGCATAACATTAGATACATCGATAGGATTTTCCTTCTTTACGATGCCGCCGTTAGGATTAGCCTGGCTGGGTCTTGTGTGCTTTGTTGCAAGGTTAATACCCTCAACGATGATCTTTCCTGTCTTTGTGTCAACAGAAACAACCTTACCCTCTTTGCCTTTATCCTTACCTGCGATGATCTTTACTAAATCGTCTTTTTTAATCTTATTCATCGTTAGGTCCTCCTTATAATACTTCCGGAGCGAGAGAAACGATCTTCATGTAACCATGGTCACGAAGCTCTCTAGCTACTGGTCCGAAAATACGTGTTCCACGAGGAGTGCCATCTTCCTTGAGGATAACTGCTGCATTCTCGTCGAAACGAATGTAAGCTCCGTTGTTTCTGCGAGTCTTCTGTACTGTACGTACTACAACTGCCTTAACAACATCACCCTTCTTTACGATTCCGCCCGGTGTTGCATCCTTAACGGTTGCTACGATCATATCGCCAACGCGGGCATATCTTCTGGTTGAGCCGCCGCAAACGCGGATGACAAGGAGTTCCTTAGCACCGGTGTTATCAGCGACTGTAAGTCTGCTTTCCTGCTGTACCATTGTACTTCCTCCTTATCTAGCCTTCTCAATTACTCTGACAAGTCTCCATCTCTTTGTCTTTGAAAGAGGTCTTGTCTCCATTACTTCTACTGTATCGCCTTCGCCGCACTCGTTGTTCTCATCATGAGCCTTAAGAGTGTATGTTTCCTTAACAATCTTACCGATTAAAGGATGCTTGACATGCTCTTCGATAGCAACTGTGATAGTCTTGTCCATCTTATCGCTTACTACCTTGCCGATACGTGTTTTTCTAAGATTTCTTTCCACGGTCAATTTCTCCTTTCTCCCGATTACTTATTGTTCTTTACAGCGATAACTGTTTCGATTCTTGCGATGTTCTTGCGAACCTCAGTGATTCTTGCAGTGTTGTCTAACTGATTAGTTGCGTTCTGAAACCTAAGATTGAAAAGTTCCTTCTTAGCTGCAACAAGATCATCGTTTAAAGCTTTAACGTCCTTAGCTGTGAGCTCTTCCAAATACTTTTTACTCTTCATTAGTTTTCACCGCCTTCTAAATCTGCCTTAGAAGCAATCTTGCATGTAAGCGGTAACTTATGCATTGCAAGACGAAGTGCCTCTCTGGCTGTCTCCTCAGGTACTCCGGCGATCTCAAAGAGAACGCGACCCGGTTTAATAACTGCTACGTAGTATTCAACAGCACCCTTACCTGAACCGCCTCGAACACCGATCGGCTTTGATGTAACAGGCTTGTCTGGGAATACTTTGATCCAAACCTGACCGCCACGCTTGATGTAACGTGTCATGGCAACTCTGGCTGCCTCGATCTGGTTTGCCTTAAGCCAGCAACGCTCTGTAGCGACAAGACCAAACTCACCATATGCGATTACGTTGCCACGGTTAGCCTGACCCTTCATGCAACCACGCTGCTGCTTACGATATTTTGTTCTCTTAGGCATTAACATGATTATTTATCGCTCCCTTCTGTTGCTCTGTTTCTCTTCGGAAGAACCTCTCCCTTGTAGATCCAAACCTTAACTCCGAGCTTTCCGTAGGTTGTATCAGCCTCTGCAAAGCCGTAGTCAATGTCAGCTCTGAGTGTCTGAAGCGGGATTGTACCCTCTGAGTAGAACTCACCTCTAGCAATATCAGCGCCGCCGAGACGTCCGCCAACATATGCCTTGATTCCGAGTGCTCCTGACTTCATTGTTCTCTGGATAGCCTGCTTAACCGCACGTCTGAATGATACACGGTTCTCGAGCTGTGAAGCGATGTTCTCAGCAACGAGCTGTGCATCCTTATCAGGACGCTTGATCTCCTTGATATCCATGAAGAGCTTCTTTGTTGTATACTTCTGTGTTTCAGCCTTAAGCTTTTCGATCTCTGTGCCACCCTTGCCGATTACAACACCCGGTTTAGCGGTATAGAGGACTACCTTAACTCTGTCAGCTGCTCTCTCGATCTCGATCTTTGAGATGCCTGCTGCATAGAGCTTCTTCTTAAGGAACTTTCTGATGTTATAGTCTTCCACGATAGCATCTGAGAAATCTTTTCCCTCTGCATACCACTTGGAATCCCAGTCTTTAATTACACCGACTCTGAGGCCGTGTGGATTAACTTTCTGTCCCATGCTTTCCTCCTTACTTCTTCTCGTCCAGGATAACGGTAATGTGTGATGTGCGCTTCTCAATACGATAAGCTCTGCCCTGTGCTCTTGGCTGTACTCTCTTCATTGTAGGTCCCTTGTCTGCATAGCAGGCTGCTACAAAAAGATTGTCTCTGTCCATACCGTTGTTGTTAACTGCATTTGCTGCAGCTGACTCAAGTAACTTCTTAACTAAGGTTGAAGCATATCTTGGATTGTAAGTAACAATACCAAGTGCTGTTGCTAAATCCTTGCCTCTGATTGCGTCTAAAACGAAGCATGCCTTCTGAACCGATACTCTGGCGTATGATAACTTTGCGCTGGGACGGGTATCTTTAACGGCATTTCTTTCTCTCTTTATTTGTGATCTATGACCTCTTGCCATTTCTTAAGTCCTCCTTCCAGCTTATTTACCGGTCTTCTTCTCGTCCTTGCCATGACCTCTGTAGGTTCTTGTAGCAACGAACTCGCCGAGCTTGTGACCAACCATATCTTCTGTTACAAATACCGGAACGTGCTTGCGTCCGTCATGAACTGCGATTGTAAAGCCTACCATCTGTGGGAAGATAGTAGAACGTCTTGACCATGTCTTAACTACTGACTTCTGTCCTGAAGCGTTCATAGCATCGATCTTCTTCATTAAAGAAGCGTCTGCGAATGGTCCCTTTTTAAGTGAACGATGTGACATATTCTTTCTCCTCCTTTAATTATTTGATAGCTCTGCCGTCGCGGCGTCTCATGATGAGCTTGTTAGAAGACTTCTTCTTCTTTCTTGTCTTAAGACCAAGAGCAGGCTTGCCCCATGGTGTTGATGGGCCTGGACGACCGATCGGAGCACGTCCCTCTCCACCTCCGTGTGGGTGGTCGTTCGGGTTCATAACTGAACCGCGGACTGTAGGTCTGATACCCATGTGTCTCTTACGTCCTGCCTTACCGTAGTTAACGAGGTTGTGCTCGCCATTTCCTACGATACCGATTGTTGCACGGCACTCAGCTGAAACCATTCTCATTTCGCCTGAAGGAAGACGAAGTGTAGCATACTTACCTTCCTTAGCCATAAGCTGAGCTGCATTACCTGCTGAACGAACCATCTGTCCGCCCTTGCCCGGAAGCATCTCGATGTTGTGGATTTCTGTACCTACCGGAATCTTCTCAAGTGGTAAGCAGTTACCAATTCTTGCCTCGGCCTCCGGTCCGTTCATAACTTCCATACCAACCTTGAGTCCCTGAGGAGCAAGGATGTATGCCTTCTCACCATCTGTATAGCAGATGAGAGCGATGTTAGCTGTTCTGTTCGGATCGTACTCGATACCGATAACCTTTGCAGCTACGCCGTCTTTAGCATTTCTCTTGAAATCGATGATTCTGTATTTCTGTCTGTTACCGCCGCCATGATGTCTAACGGTAATCTTACCCTGGTTATTTCTACCGGCTGTCTTCTTCTTGCCGGCAAGAAGACTTCTCTCAGGTGTTGTCTTTGTGATCTCAGCAAAGTCATAACCTGTCATCTGTCTTCGAGATGGTGTGTAAGGCTTATATGTCTTAATACCCATGACTTGATTTTCTCCTTTACTTTATTTTCGCAGTGTGCTCTGCATAATTTAATTACAGACCTGTGAAGATCTCGATCGGCTTAGAATCCTTTGTAAGTGTTACGATAGCCTTCTTTGTCTTAGCTGTCTCGCCGAATGTGTATCCGCGTCTCTTAGACTTTCCTGCACGGTTCATTGTGTTGACTGAATCAACCTTTGTTCCCGGGAACATCTTCTCAACAGCTTCCTTGATCTGTGTCTTTGTTGCCTCAGGCTGAACGAGGAATGTGTATCTGTTCTCAGCCATAGCGCTCATTGAAGATTCTGATACAACAGGCTTTAAAATAACATCATAATATTTGATAGCTGCCATTATGCGTATACCTCCTCAATGTTCTTTACTGCCTTTTCGCTGGCGATAACAACACCATACTTCATAACATCATATGTGTTAAGTGTGTTAACCTGTGTTGTCTTAACGTCAGGAATGTTTCTTGCTGAAAGGATTACATTCTTGTCAAGTGAATCAAGAACTACAAGTGCCTTTTCAACCTTGAGAGCATCAAGCATTGCCTGGAAATCCTTTGTCTTAATCTCGTTAAGAGCGATTTCATTGACAACGAGGAGCTTCTCTGCCTCTACTCTTGATGTAAGAGCTGACTTAAGAGCTGCTCTCTTCTCCTTCTTATTCATTGATACTGAGTAGTCTCTCGGTACTGGAGCGAATACTGTTCCGCCGCCTGTCCACTGTGGTGATCTTGTTGATCCCTGACGAGCGTGGCCTGTTCCCTTCTGTCTCCATGGCTTTGCGCCGCCACCTGAAACCTCTGATCTGGTCTTAGCCTTCTGTGTGCCCTGACGGTTGTTAGCCAGCTGAGCAACTACGGCCTGGTGTACCAGGTTCTCGTTAACCTCTACTCCGAATACAGCATCAGAAAGCTCGATTGTTCCAACCTTCTGGCCCTTCATGTCGAATACAGTTACGTTTGCCATTTCTTAGTCCTCCTTTCCTTCCATCACTTTACTGATTTTCCAGTCTCTTTGATGGTTATAAGGGACTTCTTCGGTCCGGGTACTGAACCCTTAACCAGCAACAGATTGTTTTCAGCGTCTACTCTGACGATTTCAAGATTCTGGATTGTTCTCTGAACACATCCCATGTGACCAGGCATTCCCTTACCAGGCATAATACGTCCCGGTGAAGTTGCAGGTCCGTTTGAACCCTGATGACGGTGGAACTTAGAACCGTGCTTCATCGGTCCTCTGTGCTGACCGAATCTCTTGATAGCACCCTGGTATCCTTTACCCTTTGAGATAGCGGTTGCATCAACCTTATCTCCAACAGCAAAGATATCAGCCTTGATCTCGTCCTTAACCTTGTACTCAGCTGCGTTTTCGAATCTGAACTCTCTCAGATATCTCTTAACAGCTACGTCAGCCTTTGCAAATGTTCCCTTGAGGGGCTTGTTTGCAAGTGTTTCTCTCATGTCCTGGAATCCAACCTGGACAGCGTCATAACCGTCTGTCTCAACAGTCTTAACCTGTGTTACTACACATGGGCCAGCCTGAAGGACAGTTACCGGAATGAGCTCGCCGTTCTCAGCGAAGATCTGTGTCATTCCGACTTTTGTAGCGAGAATCGCCTTTTTCATTTGATTTCCTCCTTTTAATCTACAGCGGAGTCTTACGACTCTTGAAAGACCAGCGCATCCTTTTACGGATGGAAGGTATTTCTTTCATTAATTTGAAGCTTATGCTTCTTCCTTTGCAGCCTTCTTAACTGCAGGCTTCTTTGCAGGTGCCTTCTTGGCCGGAGCCTTCTTAGCAACAGGCTTTGTGATAAGCTGTTCTCTCTTAGCCTTTCCTGCCTCAGTCTTCATCTGAACGTCGATGTATACGCCAGCCGGCATATCGAGTCTCTGTAATGTTTCCATTGTCTTTGGACCCGGGTTCAGGATGTCGATGAGTCTCTTGTGTGTTCTCTGCTCGAACTGCTCACGGCTGTCCTTATACTTATGAACCGCACGAAGAATTGTTACGATCTCCTTCTTTGTTGGAAGGGGTACCGGTCCGCTTACCTCTGAGCCTGATTTCTTGCAGCTGTCAACGATTTTTGCTGCTGACTGATCGATTAACTCATGATCGTAAGCCTTGAGGGTGATCCTCATAATCTGATTTGCCATAAAAAAAGTCGCCTCCTATTCGTACTTTCTTTCGCTGTACGACGAGTGGTGACTGTACACGTTGTCGGGTGTGTCGCATTTTTAAGTGCGAACCTGCACCCCGCTATCCGGTCTAAGCCGGAGCAAATTGTTGGTACAGTGACTTGTCGCCAATTATTTTTGACATTTGCTCCCCGTAAAAACCCGTATCTGCTTATGATTTTACTAGATACGGCAACCTCACGGATCACAGCTATCATGCCACAGCCTTGTAAGGATATCATAAAAGCGCCTGCATATGCAAGCGCTTTCTGAAAATAATTGTATTTTTTTGTGTACATTGTGTATGTTCCATTTTCATGGTCCATATATGGTTGTTTATCACTCCTGTACTGTCCATTCAGGCTCGATAAGCGGTGATACTCCAGCCGTTCCGCCATCCCTTATTCCGGATGAATCAGACCTGTATTCAACCTCGTTTGCCTTCTTTGTCTTGTTGTAGCTCTTTCTGAGTGCTCCTGCCTGGGTTACAAGATATGTTGTGCCATTAACCGTATAATAAGCACTTGAATCATCGAGTGCCTTCTGGAGCTTTCCCTTGTAGTAGAGGCAGTTGTTGTAAATACCTGTATAGCCGTAGCCTGCTGATGTAAAGTGGTATTTCCATGTAGTGCCGTCGCCCTCAACGATGGTTGAAGCACCCTTCTGGAGACATGACTGTGTCTTTGTTCCAAAGTACATTGATGTGAATGCACCGTCAGTACCCTTTACCTGGACAAGTCCGTATACCGGATTTCCGAGGTCATTGAAAAGGTATGTATAGGTTGTACCATTCTTTGTGATCTTCTTAAAGTTTGCCTCGTAGGCTGTTGCACCGTTATTCGAGGTTGTCTTTTTTCCGTATACCGGAACACCCTTTGTATCGAAGTAATACCACTGAACCTCGCCACCGTTCTCTGTTCCGTCAGGAGCATATGCACTGAGCCAGCCAGTATGAGCCGCGCCATATGTGCCGATTGACGATGTGTCATTGTAATATTTATAGCCTGCGATTACAGGTGTTGTGTCAGCAAGCTTTGTCCATCCTGTTACCATGCGGCCTGAACGGTCAAATGCATATTTCTCTCCGGCAATTGCAAATTCCTTGTAATCGGTATCGGTAGCCCTTGCTGCCTTACCAGTTGACTGGAAGTAGAACCAGTAAACACCCTCGTCACTTACATTATTTGTCTGATCAAAAATCATTCCCTCTGCCGGCTCAAGCTTCTTCCATGCGTTTGTGATAAGGTGTCCGCCTGCCTCACCGTTGCAGTAATACCAGTCATCACCGTCGCTGTGCCAGCCTGTGATCATTGTTCCGTCATAGTCAAAGAAATACCACTGGTCCTCGATGAGTCTCTTTTTGTTTGTGACCATCTTGCCGCTCTGATCGAAGTAATACCACTTGTTCTCATGCTGCATCCATCTGTTCTTTACCATGCGGCCTGAAGCGTCTACATATCTCTCATTGTCAACAAAGGTTTCCTTTGCCATGTAGCCGTTTCCGTCGAGATAGAAATAGTCTCCGTTGCTGTCCGGCTTCCACTCGTTGTAAATCGGTGTGCCGTTGGAATCAATCCATCTCCATCCGTTTTCATTCTGCTCCCAGCCTGTCGCAAATGAAACAAGTGAAATTGCGAATGTAAGAACTATGGCCGTTATTAAAACCCTATCGAACCTTTTCATGATAATTCTCCTGTATATGACATCTCACGTCACAAGTGATAACACTGATAATTTATGCACTGCCAAAGGGCTATGCTTATTTGCTTTTTCGACAATATCTCAGAATAGAATATTGACAGTTTGTAGTATATCAATGTTATGTCAACAAAACAAGCAAATATTACGGACTATTTTGTTACGAATTTCTTACCTGCAAACCTACGCTGACTTGGCGTACCCTAAAAGATTTTATTAATAAGCTTTGTTGCGGCTTCATTTACTTAAACGTAACACGGCAGGCAGCTCCCTCCGGAAGCACATAGTCGCTTCCTGATACTCTGAGCCCAAGCTCCGATGCCTCAACGCTAAAGCCCTCTCTATCACCCATTGCAAGCCTTGACATATATGTGAGGACTCCCGGCTGCAGTCCGGTTGTATAGCTATTAATAAGGAAGAAAAGCGGATCATCCGAAAGAACTCCCATCGTAAGCTCGATAAACGGATATATCGATGATTCTATCTTCCAAACCTCTCCGTCAGGTCCCCTTCCGTATGATGGCGGGTCCATGATTATTGCGTCATATTTGTTTCCGCGCCTAATCTCCCTCTCTACAAACTTCCTGCAGTCATCGACAAGCCACCTCACCGGTGCCTCCTTAAGACCAGAGGAAACGGCATTTTCCTTTGCCCACTGTACCATACCCTTTGAGGCATCGACATGTGTGACGCTTGCTCCGGCAGCTGCAGCCGCAAGTGTCGCGCCACCCGTATATGCAAAGAGATTAAGAACCTTAACACTCTTTCCTGATGCAATTCTTTTCTTAATTAATGAATATGACCAGTCCCAGTTAGCTGCCTGCTCGGGGAAAACACCCGTATGCTTAAATGCAAAGGGTTTTAAGTTAAAGGTAAGTCTTGCCTCATCCCTAGAGCCAAGAAGGTCATACTGAACGGTCCACTCCTCAGGAAGGTCAAAGAACTCCCACTGTCCGCCGCCCTTATCGGACCTGTGATAATGGGCATTAGGCCTTTTCCAGCCACGGTCCTTTTTCTCCTCTGTCCAGATAACCTGCGGGTCCGGTCTAATGAGCTTAAACGGGCCCCATGCTTCAAGCTTCTCACCGCCCGAGGTACCGAGCACCTTATATTCCTTCCAGTTGTCTGCAATCCACATATGTTACCTTCCTCCGGATATGACTGAGTAAAAGCCCGGGAGCTTTTTCCTTAAAAATACACTTACGATATATGCACTGCCGATGCAAATGACAGGCATTATCAAATATACTGCCATGTTTACTGCTGCCATGTCATTGATCTTGAGAAGTCCCATAATCGCCCAGACAACCCTTATAACGAGATAGTGTGTGCAGTAAACAAAGAAATTGACATTCATGAAGCCTGGTATCCTGATGCCACCCGGCTTCCTTGAATCAAGAATGTCTATGATGAAGCTTACTATCAGGTAGAGCGTAACCGTACCAGATATACGGTAGCCTATCTCACAGATATTTACGATTCCAACAGGTGTAAAATACCCTGCAACGAGAAAGACCGTACAAAGTGCCCCCGCCGCCGGTATCGTAAGCCAGTCTGTCTTTTTCATAAGAAGCTCCGGTTTATTGAGTGCCATCGCCGCACCAACTGAGTAATAGAAAAGAGCATCCTCATTGCAGTAATGAACCGGAATCCTCGCATACATTACGGCAAGTCCGAAAACGAGGCCAAGCCACGCGATGCTTCTCCAGGGCTTCTTCATTATTAAATATAGAAGCGGTGCAATGAGCGTAATGAGAAGAAGCTGTGCCACGAACCAGAATACCGGATTATAGCGGAATGAAAATATCGCATCATAAAACTCCGATGGATTAGCCTTACCCATGTATAAATATATTAGGAAGTAAAAGGCATTCCAGATGATGTAGGGCACGAACAGGCTCTTTATTCTTTTTATGAGCTTCTCCATCAATACCACCCTGGTATCAAACGCCCTGTTTACCCCCTTCATAAAAAGATAACCGCTTACAAGGAAAAATCCCGGCACAGCCAGCTGCCCCGGGATACTGCTCAAAATCGGTTCACCTGCGTGAAGCCATATGACCAGTATTGTCAGTATAAACGAATATACCGTTATCTTTTTACTGAATCTTTCCATTGTTGTTTCTGTACTCGTTAAGCTTAAGATTGATTCTCTCAAACGGCTCAAGGAGTGGCTGAAGCGACTCGTTGTGGTTGAGTGTATCAATGATAAGTGCCGTATACTTGGCAAGCTTTACTTCAACATGCCACGGCTTGTCCCTAAGTCCGTCAGGACGGCGGATCAGGTCTGTTGTAAATACCTTGTCGATGAGGCCAACCTCATAGGCATCATCAAACTTATTGAGGCCGCCTGTGAAGAGACCGAAGGTTCCAAAGCAGAATACCCTCTTGGCTCCCCTCTTCTTAAGTGCCTTTGCAATATCGATCATGGTTGAGCCTGATGAAATCATGTCGTCAACAATCAAAACATCCTGACCTGTTACATCAGAGCCGAGGAATTCACTTGCTACAACAGGATTTCCCTCTACCGAGTAATCCCTTCTCTTATAGAACATGCCCATGTCAAGTCCAAGGCAGTTTGCAAAGAAGATTGCTCTTGACATTCCAGCCTCATCAGGGCTTACTACAGACATGTGGTCTGAGTCGATGATAAGGTCATCAACAGTATTAAGAAGCGCCTTTATGTTCTGGTGAACTGGTGTAACTGTCTCGAATGCACTTAACGGAATGGCATTCTGTACCCTTGGCTCATGAGCATCGAAGGTTACGATTGTCGAAACGCCCATGTTCACAAGCTCCTGGAGCATCTGTGCACAGTCGAGGGATTCCCTGTCCTTACGTGCATTCTGTCTGCCCTCGTAAAGATATGGCATGATAACAGTCATTCTCTTTGCACGTCCAGCTGATGCAGAGATAAGTCTCTTTAAATCCTGGAAGTGGTCATCCGGTGAATAATGGTTTGTCTGTCCGTTAACCTTATACTCGATTGCTGAATTTGTTACGTCACAGATAAAATAAAGGTCATAGCCTCTTACAGAATCAGAATATACAGCCTTGCCCTCACCTGTACCAAATCTCGGTATGTCGGCGTCCACGATATAGCTGTCGCGCTCATAGCCTGTGAAAAGAATGTGTCCCTTGTCTACATTGTCCCTGTCTTTTCTCCAGTTCTGAAGATAGGAATCAACCTCCTTTATAAAGTCCTCCTCACCCCTTGACGGCACGATGCCGAGAGGTCCGAATGGAATCTGCTGCGGTGCTTCTTCAGATCTGTTTCTTAAGCTTTTGTCTACTGCCATTTTTTTCTGTCTCCTATCTGTGGGTTCTGAGTCTTAAGTCCACTCCGAAAAATCTGAATATCTTAAAGCTTCCCTGAATACGGGATGCTATTCTGTCTCCGTAAATTTCCGAAATCTCATTTAAATCCTTATTCGAGGATATTATAGTGGATTTACCTGCTGAAAGTCTATGGGAAATAAGATTAAACATTCGGGATACTGAAAAATCCGATATGTTTTCAGTACCGAGGTCATCGATTATGAGAAGGTCCGACTCCTCTATTTTCTCGATTCTTCCCCTGTCCTCGTCACTTCCCTGCTTATCATAGACCACATTCCTGTACATGTCAAAAAGGTCTATGGCACTGACGTATATTACTGTATGAAGTCCTCCGATGAGGCTTTTTGCAATTGATGCCGAAAGGTAGGTCTTGCCTGTTCCAGACGGTCCGCACATGAAGATGTTATGGCTTCCAGGCTCGTCAAAGCCCTCTACATACCTTACTGCCTCAGGAATTATCCTCTCCTTCATGTATTCAAGCTGGCTTAATGCCTTTACTCCCCTTGGAAGGTCCTGCATAGGAGCCGAATTATCATAAATCCTTGTATCAAGATGCTTTAGGTCCTTGCAGTTAAGAAATCCCGGAAGTCCCGCGTCACGGTTAATTAGTTCTGCCTCGAGGCTCTTAAAGCATATGCACTTCTCATTTCCCACATAGCCCGTATCCTGGCATTTTTTGCAGGTATATTTAATATCAAGGTAGTCAGCCCTGTAGCCGTATTCCTTTAAAAGCTCAGCCTTTGTTTTAAGGATATCCTCACGCTGCTTTTTTATTCCTGATACAGCCGCCTTAGAGGCCTTTTTATCCTTAATAAACCTGGCCTTTAGCTCAGCCGTATTAAGCTTAAAGAGCTCTTCTTTTAAAGCAACAAGAGCAGGAATGGCTCTTTCTGCCTCTTCCTGCCTTAATCTCTGTTCCTCCCTCGCGTTCTTTTCACGTGCTGAAAGCACTGCCTTTATCTCGTTGTACTGTGTTCTTGTAAGTGACATCAGTCTCCTATTGTCTTAATAGTTCGTTGTAATCTGTTCTTCTTGACGATGAGTTCGCCCTGCTTCCTGTCTTTCCTGCAGTGCCCGTGCTCCTCGAAGCTGCTGTTGTGGATGCTCCATTTGTAGCTCCGGCATAGCATCCTTCAGCACCGTTTCCGGTTCCATAAGAAGCCGCTGAACCAGAAGAAGTACCTCTTCTCCTTGTTCCCTTGGCTAAAGTCTCACCCTTTTCGAACTGCTTAGTCCTGTTTCTTGCCTGCTTCTCGGTCCTTATGCCTATCTCAGCCCAGTCACGTCCGAGCTTCTCGATATACCTTATATCGTTATGGTCCTTTTCAACCGAATATGCAACAAGATAGTCAAGCACATCAAGCGGAAGCTTAAGGCCGTCATAAAGATATGCCATAACCTGCACCTCCTTCTCGTCCATTATCTTTGAACGGTATGTCTGTGCGATTATGAGAAGCTGCTGGAAATCACTGTCCATTGAGAGCGCCTCAAGTCTTTCAGCCGCCTTAGTGCCGCTGTAAAGCTCGCGAAGTGGGTCTTTTTTGGTCTTTTTATCTTCCATTGCCTCTTTTTCTTTATTATCGGTTCCCTCTAGAAGCTCCTTTTCCTGCCAATACTTCACTGCCCTTTTTACATCGCCCTCAGTAAGACTGAGTGCATCAGCGATTTCCTCGTTAACGGCTCCCGGATGACTCATTATATAGATCATGACCTTTACATAGTCTCCGTTTGCCTCGGGCATATATTTTGAAATGAAGATTTCAGGCAAAAGAACAGCTCCCGTGTTCATAATGCTTGCAAATTTCATGTTTATATTCACCTCTTTACTGGATAAGGCAATTATACAGATGCTTTGTAAAAAAGTGAATAGCTGCACAGTTTACGTAATTATTTTGTGGATAAAGTTGATAACTTTTCAAAAGCCTTATTTTAAGCCATTTTTTAAAAATAGTTATCAACCAAAAAGCTTTACATAATAATAAGTAGCCCTGTTTAAATTGTGGATAACTTTTTTCCAACCAGCGAATCTGCTATATCCACAACGTTTCCGGCGCCCATAGTTATCAACAAGTCACCAGGGGCAAGCTTCTCACAAACGTAATTCTTAATTTTTTCGAAATCACCCACATAGACTCCGCTTCCGCCAATCTGGTTGATGCGCTTAACGAGGTCCTCGCTCGAGATTCCTAGTGTATCCGTTTCCCTTGCCGCATAGATGTCAGCAACAATTACCTCATCGCAGAGAATAAGTGCCCTTGCAAAATCATTTAATAGTGCCTTTGTTCTCGTATATGTATGCGGCTGGAAGATTACATAGAGCTTATTATGCGGATACATCTGCGCTGCCTTAAGCGTGGCAGTAATCTCCTGCGGATGATGCGCATAGTCATCAATAACGGTAAAGCCGTTAAGCTCTCCCCTGTAATCAAACCTTCTGTCAGTACCAGTAAAGTGGGAAAGTGCCGCAATCGCTGGCTTCCTATCAATGCCCATTCTGTCTGCTGCCGCAATTGCAGCAAGTGAATTGTAGACATTGTGCTGGCCCTGAACTGAGAGCTTCACCCTTCCCGCATTAACTCCGTTAACTATGAGGTCATATGACGGACATGCCTTCTCATCATAGGTGATGTTTTCAGCCGCATAATTATAATCGCGGCTCTTTCCGAAGGTTACATATCCGCACTTAAGGTCATTAAGGAAGTAATCCACGTTATGGATGTCTCCGTTTATTACAAGGAAGCCCCTCTCATCCTGTGGAAGGCGCATGATGAATTCCTTGAACGAGTGCCTTATGTCATCGATATCCCTGAAGAAATCGAGATGGTCAGCCTCGACATTAAGCACGATGCTAAGTGTCGGATAAAAGTCAAGGAAGCTGTTACAGTACTCGCATGCCTCCGCAAGGAACTTGTCCGAATGACCGACACGGATATTGCCACCGATTGAGCTTAATATTCCGCCAACCGTAATTGTCGGGTCAGTTCCCGCCTCAATCATTATCTGTGTGAGCATGGAGGTAGTGGTTGTCTTGCCATGAGTACCGGCAACATTAACCGCTTCCCTGTAGTTAAGCATGAGCTCTCCTAAAAACTCTGCCCTTGTAAGAAGCGGCACACGCTTTCTGTCTGCCTCCTGAAGCTCGGGGTTGTCCTTATGAATTGCTGCCGTATAGACAACAACATCGGGGTTCTTGATGTTTGCTGCGCACTGTCCAATCATCACCTCTGCACCGAGTGCACGGAGATGATGTGTAAGATCGGATTCCTTCATGTCAGAGCCCGAAACCCTGAAGCCCTTACTAAGAAGAATCTCAGCGAGTCCCGACATCGAAATTCCACCGATACCTATAAAATGCACATATATTGGTTTGTTAAAATCTATCTGAAACATATCCTGATTATACCATACTTCCCTTAGGATAAAAAGTGAGAATTATCCTAAGCGCATTCCCTTCATTGCTTCATTCATTGATTCCCTTCATTGCTTCGTT
>JAUNDA010000027.1 GCA_030526295.1 Eubacteriales bacterium | reverse complement strand
CCAGGCGGTTCAACCGGAACAACCGTAACGGATGCACCGGGAGGAAACTAAATATAATCAGTAAAGGCGTGGCTAAAAAGGCTGCGCCTTTTTAATGGTATGCGTAATAAGAAGTTAGTTCAATTAAGGCTGGTGTTTTTGAAATTGGAACTGGTGCTTAAAAAGCAAGCAGTAAAAGCAGACAAAAGAGGGGTAAAATGATTTGATAATAAGAAATAAAATAAAAATGATACGTTTTTCGATTTCACAGGTTTGTCACAATTATGGGTATAATGCATAGTGTAGGGTAAAGAAAAAGCTTTATTAGCTTAAGCATAAATACACAGGAGGTAAGCACAATGAAAAATGTATTAAAGATTATTGCAGGTGCACTTCTTTTCGGTGTAATCGCCGGTGGCGTGATTTTTGGAATCACAAAGCTCACCGGAACGTCTCTTGGAAAGAGTCAGGCACAGACAGAGGAAACAACAGCGGTTCAGGTTCCTGAAACACAGGTTCAGGCTGGTGAAAATACACAGGCTGACACGGAAACAGGATCAACAATAGACACAGTTAACAGAATGGAGCCGGCGGGAACACTCGTTGCAATGGATGTTTCAGACATTGTCGAGGAGGCAATGCCAAGTATCGTAGCCATCACAAATACCACAATCATCAAGCAGTACGGCTACAATTCAATCTGGGATTATTACAACGGCAGGGGTCAGGTTCAGGAATATGAGCAGCAGGCTTCAGGAAGCGGAGTAATCATTAAGGAAACTGCAGATGAGCTGCTTATCGCAACAAACAACCACATGGTTGAGGGTACTGAGAGCATAGCAGTAACCTTCTGCGACAGTGAGACAGTTGAAGCATATGTAAAGGGCTCTGATGCAGATAACGATATCGCAGTCATCGCAGTAAAGATGGAGGACCTCAAGGCTGAAACAAAGGCAGCAATCAAGGTTGCAGTCCTTCACACGGAAAGAAACCTCAAGCCCGGCCAGTATGTTATCGTAATCGGTAACTCACTCGGACTCGGACAGACGGTAACAGCAGGCGTTATTTCTGCAGTTGACAGGGATGCTTCGGCAGACTCAAACGAAAAGGCATTCGACGGCGTTATCCAGACAGATGCAGCCATTAACGGCGGTAACTCAGGCGGAGCACTTCTCAACACAAAGGGAGAGGTAATCGGCATTAACATGGGCAAGTATGCAAGAACGGACATTGAGGGTGTATGCTTCTCAATCCCGATCTATAAGGTTATCGACCTTATCGAGGAATTCTCAAATGCAAAGACAAAGGTTGCAATTCCTGATAAGGACCAGGGAAGACTCGGAATCTACATGAATACAGTATCAGCCGAGCAGTCTCAGGCACTTAACCTTCCGCAGGGTGTCATCATCGTAGGATTCAGTGACGAGAAGATGGCAGGAACAGATTACGAAGTTGAATACAGCCCGGCACGTGAGGCAGGTCTTCAGAAGAATGACATCATCACAAAGTTTGACGGCCAGACAGTAAAGGATGCTAACGCACTCGCAGAGCTTGTAAAGTACTACGAGGCAGGCACAATGGTCGATGTCACCGTTCAGCGTATCAATAAGGGTGAATATGAGGAAAAGGTATTTACCATTAAGCTTGCACCAAGAAAGGTAACAGAGACAGAAGAAAAGGACGAGAAGCAGGACGAGGAAAAGGCTCCTGAAAAGAATGACGGAAAGTCAGAAGAGAAGCCGCAGGATAAGGATAACAAGCCTTCGGATTCAGATGACATGTACCAGAAGTTCAAGGAGTTCCTCGAGCAGTACAGATAAATAAACAAGCCATAAGGCATGCAAAAGCCCCGCACAATGCGGGGCTTAATTATTGTTATCCGGGGATTTTGTAGCGCATTGAGGGGCGGCCGCCGGTTTCGTAGTCCATCTCCCCGGTGACGCGGCCCGATTCGGCGAGGTAGTTCATGTAGCGTCTTACTGTAACGCCTGTGAGACCGATCTCGTCTGCGATTTCATCACCCGTAAACCAGGTGTCCCTGTTCTCGGAAAGATAATCCATGATAAGGCCGAGTGTCTTTTCCTGGATGCCCTTTGGGAACGGGGTTGTGTTTTTGTTACGTGAGTTTTCTATGATGCTGTCAATGCTTTTCTGGTTAAGCATGTCGAGATCCTTAAGTGCGTTATTCTGCGCTATGAATTTCTCAAGTGCCATCTGGAAGCGGTCATAGGTAAATGGCTTTACGAGGTAGTCAACGATTCCAAGGTGAAGTGCCTCCTCGAGGGATTCCCTGTCGTTTGCGGCTGTTACCATTATGGCATCGATGGTCATCTGCTTACTGCGGATGCTCCTTAAGGTTTCGAAGCCGTTCATCTTTGGCATGTATACGTCAAGAACTATGAGGTCTGCCTCGTTATTCTCAAGGAACTCAAGTGCACTTAAGCCATCCCTGCACTTTCCGACAATCTCAAAATTCTTATTCTTTTTAATATACTGTTCGTTTATCATTGCAACCATCGGGTCGTCTTCAACAATCAGTACCTTATACATTTCATTTCTCCTTTGTAAAGCTTACCGAGAAGGAGGTTCCGACTCCTTCCTGTGATTCAACGCTTATCTTTCCGCCAAAATCCTCAATGAGGCCCTTAACCTGGTAGAGGCCCGTGCCTCTGCCTGTACCCTTTGTGGAATAGCCGTTTTCAAAGATGTGGTCCATGTCAGATGGCTTTATTCCGCTGCCCGTGTCATCGACTGTGATAAGCACTGCACCTGGCTTTGAATAAATTCCAAAGAGAAGCTCCTTATTCTCCTTATAGTCGTCATTCATCGAATCATATGCATTGTCGAGAAGGTTTCCGATAACGGTAATAAGCATCTCGGACGGAAGATTCGAATCGGACTGTGAGAAGTGTGAGCCGTCGCGGAGGATGAATTTTACATTAAGCTCCGAGGCACGTGCAATCTTTCCAATGAGAAGGGCTGCAACAGCCGGGGCGCTTACAGCGTTCATGACTCTGCTTATGGTTTCCCTCTGAACCATTGTGATGTTCTGGATGTAGGAGCTGGCCTCGTCATACATCTCCATCTGGATAAGTCCGAGGATTACATGGAGCTTATTTGTGAAGTCGTGGTTATTGGCCCTCATCGAATCAACGAGGTACTGCGTTCCGGAAAGCTCCTCCATAAGCTTTGTATATTCGGCACGGTTATGTAAAACAGCAATCATGCCCGCATTCCTGCCATCCTCAAGGATAGGCGTGCAGTCAAGAATTATGTTACCCTTTGCAATGCTTATGTTGCTTTGCTCGGTGCCTCCATGGACAAATGCAGCAAGCTTTTCCTCACCGAGTGAGTCGACGCTTTTTCCTATGATGGATTCCCCTGTGTCGCCGCAGACTATCCTGACAGCGGCAGTGTTTGCAAACTGGACGATACCGTCATTGTCAAAGCCGAGGATTCCGTCTGAAAGTGTTTCGAGGATTCCGTCACGCATGTTGTACATGGCTGTGAAAACATCGGGCTCGTAGCCGTTAAGGCTATCCTTAAGCTTGCCTGCGAGGCTGTCTGCAAGAAGCATTTCTATAAGAATGACAACAACCATGAGAAGGAGCGAAAGGAAAAGTATCTGTGCCGTCTGCCAGCGGATGTTCTTCATGAGCATGATGGCCATTACAAAGCCGATATACTCACCATTATTATTGTAAATGGCGGCATATGCACGGCGCTGTCTTCCGGAGGCACCCGTCTCATTAAAGGCGTAGTAGCCTGATTCATATGTCGTATGGTCCGGAAAGTTTCCGTCGTACTCCGTTCCTATTAATGTATGGTTTGAGTGGTAGATACGGAGCCTGTCCATGTTTACTATCGAGATAACGTCAATGTCACTTAAAGAACCCTTAAGTGCATCGAGGTAGTCTGCAATCATCTCGGTATCGTCAAGCGTGAGCGAGGTTTTTAGCTTAAGCTCAGGAGAGTTTGCAACTGCCTCGGCAACATTTTTAAGGTTCTGGTCACGTCTTTCGGTTTCAAAATGGATGTTAATTATGGTTCCCGAAACACCGAGGATTACCGCGAGGGATACGATAATGATAAGCTGGGTCCTTTTGAAAAGACCAAGTATTCCCTTTAGTGTGATTTTTCCGGTTTTTCCTTTTCCCACTGTTTTCATTTTTAATAAACCTTCCGTTTTTGGAACTTGCCTGCTGACTGTCTTTTGCATTTTTGAATCACTATGCGCCGTCAGCAGGTATGGCGATTTAAGCTTCGCAAATAATAGGAAAACCACCGCGTACAGATAACGGGAGCTTGCCTGAAAATGCCTTTTTTAACATTTTAATGTTACCATAAACGGCACTTCTTTTCATCACGTTATTTTTGAAAGTGACTTTTGAAAGTAAAATAAATGAGCAATTTTCAAAATATATTTTAGTATTTTTCAAAAAATTGTTTTTTTAATTCTGCGGTGGTAACCTTACGGCAGTTAAGAAAACGAAATGGAGAAAAAGCTATGGGAACAATGTTTGAAACAATTATGCTTCTTTGTTTTGGAGCATCATGGCCGTTAAACGTAATCAAGGCCTACAAGGCAAAAACAGCAAAGGGTACAAGCCTTCCGTTCATCCTTCTCATCATCACAGGATATATCGCAGGCATCACAGCCAAAATCATCTCAGGACAGGTTACATACGTACTCATTGCATATGTATTCAACCTTGCCATAGTATCACTCAACTTAGTTATATATTTCCACAACGTATCACTTGATAAGAAAAGAGTAATGGAAGCGGAGGCACATGCATAATGAAAGAGAATGAGATCATCCAGTACAGAATGCTCAATAAGCTTGCAGAGCAGGGCGGCATCGTAATCTTCGGCTCAGTAGAGGATAAGCACATCCCGACAGGAGAGCTTCGTCAGGCATTTGCCCTTGAGTCAAAGGTATACAACAGAAGCTTTGAAAGCCTTTCAATCAATGATGCAGTTGACGCTTATGACAAGGTGGTTGCACCGCTTTTACCTGAAACTGTTCTTCTTCACCTCGGTGAGGCTGATAGGGAATTATTTAAGGCAGAGCCAATGGAGTTTGATAACAGATACCGCGAACTCATTGCATATATCAGAAAGCAGAACAAGAACTGCCGTATCGCAGTAGTATCACTCAGAAACTACGACAACGATCCGGAGATTGCCGAAATCAACAGACACTTAAAGTTCATCGCAGATTCAGAGCGTTGCGAGTTCGGTGACATCTCGGCAAAGAAGGTCTGGAACCCGATTACAACAATCAACGCAGCTTCATTCGAGCTCGTATATTCATTCGGTTTCGGCCAGCCGCTTAAGAACAAATATCCGTTATACGATCTCGTAAAGATTATGTTCTGCTACAATTCCTAAGCTGATTCCTAACCTAAAATAAACCAAAAACAGCCCACGTGCAAAACATTAGCATGTGGGCTGTTTTTGTGCTATACTGTAAGAGGTATGCATACGGGCAGGAATAGCCACTTGTGCTTGCACATAAGGGGCTATTCGTGCTTGGATGCCGGAAAACATGAGGAAAAAAGCGACGCGTAGTGGCGCGATTTCCGAATGGTTTCTAGGATTGCGGGAGCACGAAGTGCGAAGCAATCCGCATACCTCTAGAAAGAAACAGGGAGAGGGCAGGATTGCGGGAGCACGAAGTGCGTAGCAATCCGCATATCTATATTTATTCATCAGATAGTTTTTGGGAGGAGATATCTATGAAATATTCTAAGTTACAAAACGGCAGCGACGTAAGGGGAGTTGCCATGGAAAATAACGCAGGTGAGGCTGTTAACCTCACTAAGGACGCCGTTATCAGCATCGCAAGGGCGTTTGCAAAGTGGCTTGCTGAGAAAAAGGGCAAGACAGAGCTTAAGGTGGCAGTTGGACGTGACAGCCGTCTTACAGGTCCGCAGATTACTGAGTGGACAATTGCAGGTCTTAGTGCAGAGGGCTGCGAGGTTACTGATTTTGAGATGGCATCAACACCATGTATGTTTATGAGTACCGTTCTTACGGATGAGCCGTTTGACGGTTCAGTAATGATAACGGCTTCACACCTTCCGTCACAGCGTAATGGAATGAAGTTCTTCACAAACGAGGGCGGTCTTGAAAAGAGCGACATCGCAAAGCTTATCGAGCTTGCTGAGACTGCAGGTGAGGACGCACCGGAGGCTACTGCAAAGAAGGTTAAGTTCATCGACATTTATTCAGCACACCTTTGCTCTATCATTAAGGAGAAGGTTAATGCAGACGACTACGAGCATCCGCTTAAGGGCTTTAAGGTAATCGTTGACGCAGGTAATGGTGCAGGCGGCTTCTTCGTGCACGGAGTGCTTAAGCCACTCGGAGCAGATACAGAGGGCTCACAGTTCCTTAACCCGGACGGATCATTCCCGAACCATATCCCGAACCCGGAGGATAAGAAGGCAGCAGAGTCAATCGTAGAGGCTACATTAAAGGCAAAGGCAGACCTCGGAATCATCTTCGATACAGACGTTGACAGGGCAGGTGCAGTTCTTTCAGATGGTACAGAGCTTACAAGAAACGCACTCATTGCAATGATGAGCGCAATCCTCCTTAAGGAGCACCCGGGCTGCACAATCGTTACAGACAGTGTAACAAGCACAGGTCTCGCAGAGTTTATTAAGGCAGACGGCGGCGTACACAGAAGATTTAAGCGCGGCTACAAGAACGTTATCAACGAGGCAGTAAGACTTAATAAGGAGGGCACCGATGCAGAGCTTGCAATGGAGACAAGCGGACACGGTGCATTAAAGGAAAACTATTTCCTCGATGACGGTGCTTACCTCATGGTTAAGCTTCTTATAGAAATCGGTAAGGGACACGACCTTAAGGGAATGATTTCTAGCCTTAAGGAGCCTAAGGAGAGTAAGGAGTTTAGACTTAGCGTACTTAGTGAAAACGTACCGGCAGTTCAGGATAAGGCTCTCGAGGTACTTAACAGTGCAGTTGAGGGTGATGACACACTTACACTTGCTCCTGATAACTTTGAGGGAATCAGGGTTAATGCAGATAAGGAAAACGGAGACGGATGGTTCCTTCTTCGTAAGTCACTCCATGATCCGCTTATGCCTCTTAACGTAGAGTCAGATAGTGAGGGCGGAGTATTAAAGATGGCAATAAAGCTCTATGACATCTTAAAGGTTGTTGAAGGCCTTGAGCTTAAGCCGATAAAGGATTTCATCGGATAATTTATGGATTTATTTGATTTGATGCATGGTAACAGAAAAGCAGACGAACCGCTTGCTTCGAGGCTTCGTCCTGACACAATCGATGAGGTTGTGGGACAGGACCATATCCTCGGTAGGGACAAGCTTCTTTATCGTGCCATCAGGGCAGACAAGCTCGGAAGCATCATCTTCTTCGGCCCTCCGGGAACCGGCAAGACAACAATCGCGCAGGTAATCGCTAAGAGTACGGCCGCTGATTTTAAGGAGCTTAATGCCACCGTATCAGGTAAAAAGGACATGGAGGAGGTAGTGGCAGCCGCAAGGGAAAACCTCGCCTTCTCCAAAAAGACAATACTTTTCATCGACGAGATTCACCGCTTCAATAAGGCGCAGCAGGACTTCCTGCTCCCGTATGTAGAGGACGGAACGGTGACACTTATCGGTGCAACAACGGAAAATCCCTATTTTGAGGTTAATAGGGCGCTTCTTAGCCGTTCTAGGATTTTTGAGTTAAAGCCCCTAGGCGCAGACGACATAAAAAAGCTCGTGCTTCGCGCCGTAACCGATGACAAAAAGGGAATGGGAATGTATAACCCCGTAATCGACGATGACGCAGCTGACTTTATCAGTAATGTCGCGGGCGGGGATGCCAGGGCAGCGCTTAATGCGGTTGAACTTGGCGTTTTGACAACAGATCCGTCAGAGGACGGTAAGATTCACCTTACACTCGATGTCATGCAGGAGTGCATACAGAAGAAGGCACTCGGATATGACAAGAATGGCGACAACCACTATGATGTCATAAGCGCATTCATAAAGAGCATGCGTGGTTCTGACCCCGATGCAGCCTGCTATTACCTGGCAAGGATGCTCGCCTCGGGTGAGGACATCAAGTTTATCGCAAGAAGAATCATGATATGCGCATCGGAGGATGTAGGAAATGCTGACCCGATGGCACTTGTTGTGGCTGTCAATGCATCGCTTGCGATTGAAAGGGTCGGTATGCCTGAGGCTGCGATAATCCTTAACCAGGCAGCGGCGTATGTTGCATGTGCGCCTAAGTCAAATTCAGCCGAGAATGCGAGAATTGCGGGAGACATGATAGTCGAAAAGACAGGTAACCTCCCGGTACCCGTATATCTTCGTGATATCCACTATGACGGAGCGGCAGACGGCAAGGGCGGCTTTGACGGTAACGGCACGGGCTACAAGTATGCCCACGACTTCCCGTTCCATTATGTATCGCAGCAGTATCTCCCAGATGAGATAAAGGATGCAAAAATATATGAGCTAAGTGACCAGGGCTATGAGAAGAACCTCAAGGCCTGGCTTAACAAGATAAAGAATGGACAGTAAGCAGTTAAAGGGAGATGTAATAAAGGGCCTTTTATGGAAGGCACTCGAAAACGGAGGCGATCAGGTTATCACCTTCGTTATTTCGATTATACTGGCACGTCTCCTCGGACCGTCGAAATACGGAACGATGTCCGTAATGCTTATCTTTATCGCAGTCTCAAATGTAATCATCCAGACAGGCTTCCAGACCTCGCTCATTCAGAAAAAGGATATAGATGATACTGATTACAGCTCTGTATTCTGGCTGGGACTCGTTATTGCACTTATACTTTTTTCTATCATATTCGTAATATCTCCATATATAGCTACATATTTCGGTGATAACGAGATAAATCCCATGCTAAGAACGCTTAGCGTGATACTTTTCTTTGGTGCGGCGACAAGCGTACTCATAGCGATGGTTTCAAGGAGAATGGATTTTAGAATCCAGTGCATCGCTACGATAGTGGCAGACATCATAAGCGGTATCGTGGGAATACTTGCGGCCATAAGGGGTCTTGGCACATGGGCACTCGTACTCCAGCAGCTTATAAAGAACCTTCTTTTAATGATACTTTTAATGGTTCTTCTTAAGTGGGCTCCTAAGGCAAGCTTTAGCCTTAGCCGCGTCAGGGTGCTTTTCTCATATGGTTGGAAGGTACTTGTATCAGGTCTTATCGATACGATTTACACAAACCTCTATACACCGGTAATAAGTAAGCTCTACGATCCGACGATGGTAGGCTTTTACACAAGGGCCAACCAGTTCCCGCAGATTATCGCAAACTCGGCAGGCTCCACAATGCAGGCAGTGCTTCTTCCGACCTTTAGTAAGACACAGGACGACAACAAGTCAACAAGGGTCATCATGAGAAGAAGCCTCAAGATGGGAAGCTTCATCCTTTTCCCGGCAATGTTTGGAATCATGGCAGTTTCAGAGCCGATGGTCAAGGTAATCCTCGGCGATGACTGGATGGGTGCGGTTACACTTTTAAGGCTCTGCGCCCTCGGCTTTGCGGTATGGCATATCCACATCGCAAACCTCCAGGCAATCAATGCATCGGGAAGAAGCGACATTTACCTTAAGCTTGAAATCTTTAAAAAGATAATAGGAGTGCTTCTTTTAATAGTTAGCATCCGCCTCGGCGTAGCGGGAATGATTTTTGTAAAGGCACTCTGGGACTATGTATGCACCTTTATTAACGCATACCCAAATAAAAAGCTTAACGGCTACGGCCCTGTAAGCCAGTGGAGGGACATACTCCCTGAGTTTATAGCTGCGGCTGCAATGGGCGTAATCACATATGGCGTGGGAGTAGTGCTCATGATGGTGATGCCAAATGCCTCGTCGTTTGGAATGTCACTTGTGATTCTAATGATACAGATTCTAACCGGAATCGTTTCATATATTTTAATGTCACTTTTATTTAAGCTTGAGAGCTTTTACTATGCTCTTGACCTCGTAAAGGGATTTATCAAAAAATGAAAACACCCATATGCTTTTATGACAAAGTAAATAACACGGATGTGTATATTAAGCGTGAGGATCTGATGCCAGGTGGCTTTGGCGGCAACAAGGTAAGGATAGCCGATGAGCTTTTTTCGGAGGCACTTTTAAGGGAAGCAAAGGCCATAATAAGCTACGGCTCAGCTTCGTCAAACCTTAACAGAGTCATTTCGCAGAAGGCATGCGAAAAGGGACTTAAGTGCTACCTTATCATTAAGGAAAATAACATCGCTACGTCACATCCGACCTTTAACGAGCTTATGGCAGTTGAAAGCGGTGCCGAGATAATCTTTACGGCTCCAGAAGAGGTTGGTAAGACAGTCAGGGAGACTATTGAGAGGGCGACGCTAAAGGGTGAGAACCCCTTCTATGTTTACGGTGATTACACAGGACATGGAAACGAGGAAATTCTCGCAAGGGCCTATGAAAAGGTCGCAGCTGAGATAATGGAGCAGGAGGAGGAACTGGGACTCAGGTTCGACAGAATCTATGTCGCAGTAGGAACAGGCTCCACGCTAAAAGGTCTCGTTAACGGCTTTAACGGCGAAAGAGGCATTACGGGTATAAGCATCTCGAGGGAAAAGGCAGACATCCTTAAGGTTCTTGACATCACAGAGAGTGATAACCTTAGCGTAACGGATGAGTATCTTTTTGGCGGATACGGATACACAAACGAGGAATTAACAGGCTTTATAAGAAGCCGCTACCATAAATACGGACTTCCACTTGACCATACATATACGGGCAAGGCTTTTTACGGAAGCATTGAGGAAATCAAAAAATCACAGGAAGGTCAGAATGTCCTCTTTATCCATACGGGAGGCATTCCGCTTTTCTTTGACATGCTGGAGACGGTTTATTGAAGATTAACTTACCTGAAAATGTTACATATATCATAAATAAGCTCTCGGAGGCGGGCTTTGAGGCCTATGCAGTCGGGGGCTGTGTTCGTGATTCCATTCTCGGACGAATCCCGGGTGACTGGGACATAACGACAAGTGCGCTTCCGCATGAGGTAAAAAAAATCTTCCCTAGGACAATAGATACGGGAATTGAGCACGGTACCGTGACGGTGCTCACGGGACACGGAACCTATGAGGTTACGACATACAGAATTGACGGTGAGTACGAGGACGGAAGACATCCTAAAAAGGTCGAGTTTACAAGAAGCCTCAGAGAGGACCTAAAGCGCCGCGATTTTACAATCAATGCGATGGCCTATAACGACGAGGAGGGACTTGTCGATTTATTCGAGGGTGAGGAGGACCTTAACCGTAAATGCATCCGCTGCGTCGGAAATCCCGATGAGAGGTTTGACGAGGATGCGCTGAGGATACTAAGGGCCGTAAGATTCAGCGCCCAGCTTGGCTTTGAAATAGAATCGGAAACCAGAAACGCAATCATGCGGCATGCGGCACACCTTAGCGCCGTATCAAAGGAAAGGATATATACCGAAATCAACAAGCTCATATGCTCACCGCATATGGAGGAGATTGAGACAGTCCATGAGCTTATGCTTTCGGATTACATAGCAAAGGGCTTTGGGGAGCTTAAGGCCATTGAGGCAGTACTTCCACAGACTGATATCACAAACCGCTACATAAGATATGCATACCTGGCCCGTGGCATGGAGGAGGACAGAATCAAAAAGATGCTTCGTGAGCTTAAGGCGGATAATGACACGATTAAGGGTGCATCGCTTCTAGGCTCAATAGTTATGGAAGTGCTTCCAACCGACAGGTATGAGCTAAAAAAGGTCATCGGAAAAATAGGCAGGGAATACTTCACTGACCTTTTAACGATGAAGGAGGTACTTTCCGGCATGGAGTCGGTTAAGCTTCAAAGGGAGCTTTACGAGGACATAACTGTACGAAAAGAGCCAATAGTACTTAAGGACATGCCGGTTGACGGCAAAGTCGCGATGGAGCTAGGAATAAAGGCAGGTCCGCATCTTGGGGAAATCCTTAACGGACTACTCGATGATGTAAGAAGAAACCCAGGGCATAACACGAAGGAGTACCTCACGGGACTCATAAGAAAAGAGGCAGAAAATGGATAATTACAGGGTTAGATACGAGGAGTGGCTTAACGCCGCATATATCGACGATGAAACAAAGGATGAATTAAAGGCCATAAAGGATGAAAAGGAAATCGAGGACAGATTCTACCGTGACCTTGAGTTTGGAACAGCGGGACTTAGGGGCATTATCGGTGCAGGTACAAACCGCATGAATAAGTACGTTGTCCGCCGCGCTACGCAGGGACTTGCAAACTATATCATTAAGCAGGTAGGACTTGAGAAGAATCCGTCAGTAGCCATCGCCTATGACTCAAGACACATGTCAAAGGAGTTTTCTGACGAGGTGGCCAGATGCTTTGCGGCTAACGGGATAAAGGCATACAGGTTTGAGGACCTTCGCCCGACACCTGAGCTTAGCTTTACAATAAGGGAGCTTGGCTGCACTGCAGGCGTAAACATCACTGCATCTCACAACCCTTCAAATTATAACGGCTACAAGGTTTACTGGGCAGACGGCGCTCAGATCACACCGCCACATGACAGCGGAATCATGGACGAGGTTCTCTCCATTAGCGATTTCTCCGTATGTAAGACCATGACTAAGGAAGAGGCAGAGGCAGCGGGTCTTTACGTTACAATAGGAAGCGAACTCGATGAGAAATTCATCCAGAGGGTGGAGGATACAATCGTAAATAAGGACCTCATTAAGGAGATGGCTGACAAGATCACCTTCGTTTACACACCGCTTAACGGAACGGGACTTGTGCCTGTAACAAGGGTTATTAAGGACCTTGGCTTTAAGAATGTATATGTTGTTCCGGAGCAGGCAGAGCCAAACGGCGACTTTCCGACAACGCCATACCCGAACCCTGAGGCACCTGAGACCTTTACGCTTGCACTTAAGCTTGCAAAGGAAAAGGATGCCGACCTCGTGCTTGCAACAGACCCCGATGCCGACAGACTCGGAATCTATGTAAAGGATAAGGACGGCTCATATGTAAGCTTTACGGGAAACATGACAGCGTCACTTCTTTGTGAGTACATCCTAAGCCAGAGGGCTAAGAGAAACGAGCTTCCGGCTGACGGCGTTGTAATGACAACAATCGTTTCAACCCGCCTCATGGGCGCAATCTCAAAGAGATGGGGCTGCGAGCTTATCAAGTGCCTCACAGGTTTTAAGTGGATGGGAAGGGAAATCCTTAAGGAGGAGCTTGAGGGTAACATCCGCTACCAGTACGGCATGGAGGAAAGCTACGGCTGCCTCATCGGAACATATGCGAGGGATAAGGATGCCGTTTCAGCAGTTGCTTCACTTTGTGAGGCAGCAGCCTACTATAAGGCAGAGGGCAAGACACTCATCGATGCGATGAACGACATGTATGAGACCTACGGCTACTACAGGGAGTTTGGAAAGAGCATCTCATTCCCAGGAATTGAGGGTGCTGCAAAGATGCAGTCACTCATGGACGGATTCAGGTCTAACCCGCCAAAGAACTTCGGAAGCTTCACGGTTGAGAATGTCATCGACTATAAGAACGACGAGACAGGACTTCCAAAGTCAAACGTACTCGAGTATGACCTTAACGACGACGCATGGGTATGCATCAGGCCTTCAGGCACGGAGCCTAAGATCAAGTTCTACTGCGGAGTAAAGGGAAAGAACGCAGAGGATGCAGAAGCACTCATTGCCGAGCTCAACAAGGCACTTGAAGCGCTGGTATAATTAGAAAAGTTTTGGTTCCACTTGTGAATATAGGTTGAATTATAGCTATAATTATGTTATTGTTTTTTATGGAGGTGAGCTTATGATTATTAATACAGATTCAATCATATCCATAACTGATGCTAATCAGAATTTCTCAAAAGCGGTTAAGCTTGTTGAAGAAAATGGCAGCGCGGTGGTCTTCAAAAACAATAAACCTAAATATGTCATATACGATATTGATCAGAATCCGCAGATAGAGATGAGCGATGAGGAAAAAGTGTTGTTCGTTGGACAAAGAGTTTTAAAAAAATATCTGAATGCTTTTAAGGAGCTTGCCAAATGATTCGGATCACAGAAGACATGGCTAAGCTATTACACCAGTTGATTGCTCAGGAGACCGGCGGAAGCATTGGTATTAGGGATGAGGGACTACTTAATTCTGCACTCGAAAGTGCTTTTGTTACTTTTGGTGGTCAAGAACTATATCCAACAAAAGAAGAAAAAGCGGCCAGAATAGGCTTTTCGCTTATATCTAATCATGCATTCATTGATGGCAATAAAAGGATAGGAATGCATATTATGATTACTTTTTTGGAACTTAATGGAATTAGACTGAATATTACCGATGAAGACGTTATCAGAATAGGTCTTGGAGTAGCAGATGGGTCTGTTGGATATGATGAGTTATTAAGGTGGATCAGGAAAAACAGCTAAATAGTAAGTAAAAGAAAACCCACAGCCAATCGCTGCGGGTTTCTTCTTTTTCGTAGGGGGGATGAGTCTTTCGACTCACATATGAGTATGAAAAGCTTATGGTTATAATATAAAAGCAAGCGGTGAATATAATGTGATAAAATTCTATAAAAACAATTAAAATGATTAAAAAAGAATTTACTTTTATTAGGGTATGTTTTGTGCTATTATGTTCAATAGATTATTCTACTTTCTTGAGAGGTTTTAATATATGGCACTTTTTTCATTAATGAGTAATGACCTTGGTATCGATCTCGGTACTTCAAGTATTCTGGTATATATAAAGGGAAGAGGAGTTGTTTTAAAGGAGCCTTCGGTTGTGGCTATCGACCGTGACTCAAAGAGCGTTGTTGCATACGGTGAGGATGCAAGACTCATGCTCGGAAAGACACCCGAGAACCTTCAGGCAGTAAGACCCTTAAAGCAGGGCGTTATTTCAGACTATACACTTACCGAAAAGATGCTTAAGCACTTTATCGATAAGGCAATCGGAAAGAGGACACTCAGAAAACCGAGAGTTGCAGTCTGCATTCCTTCTGGAGCAACAGAGGTTGAGAAGAAGGCAGTAGAGGATGCTACATACCAGGCCGGCGCACGTGAGGTTACAATCATCGAGGAGCCCGTAGCAGCAGCAATCGGAGCAGGAATCGATATCTCAAAGGCATGCGGAAACATTGTCGTTGACATCGGCGGCGGTACGGCTGATATTGCCGTTATCTCACTCGGCGGACCGGTTGTAAGTGAGTCTGTAAAGACAGCAGGTGATGACTTCGATGAGGCAATTGTGCGTTTCATGAGAAAGAAGCACAACCTCCTTATCGGTGAGAGAACAGCCGAGGACATCAAGATCGGTGTAGGCTGTGTATACAAGAGACCGGATAACCTCGTAATGGAGGTTAGGGGACGTAACCTTGTAACAGGTCTTCCAAAGACTGTACAGGTAACATCTGATGAAACACTCGATGCCCTTTTGGAGCCGGCAACACAGATCATCAACGCACTTCACTCAGTTCTTGAGAGAACTCCGCCGGAGCTTGCAGCTGATATCTATGAGAGAGGTATCGTTCTTACAGGCGGCGGAGCAATGCTTTACGGTCTTGACCAGCTTATCCAGGAAAAGACACAGATTACAACACTCATCGCGGACGACCCGCTTTCAGCAGTTGCAATCGGTACAGGAAAGTTCATCGAATTTGTAAGCGGTTCGGAGGAGTCGTAAGCAGATTGAAGATTCGTGCTTTTGTCGAAAATATGGTTTATTACAACGAGGACAACTATTATGCTGTCCTCGAAGTGACTTACGGGGGAAGTCTTGTCACAATGACGGGATATTTCCCTTTTATTTCGATTGGAGAAACCATAGAGGCGGAGGGCGAGTATACAGTCCACCCGGTATACGGAGAGCAGTTCAGCGTCGAGTCATATACGGTTGAAAAGCCGGAAAGTGCCGACATGATAGAAAGATACCTCGCGGCAGGTGCGGTTAAGGGAATAGGACCTGGGCTTGCTGAGAGGATAGTAAAGAAGTTTAAGTGCGATACCTTTAGGATCATGGAGGAGGAACCCGAGAGGCTTGCCGAGATTAAGGGCATCAGCATGTCTAAGGCCCGCGAGATAAGCGAGCAGTTTGAACTTAAACGCGGATACCGTGACGCCGTAATGTATCTTCAGAATATCGGCATAGGCCCGAACATGGCAAGGAAAATCTTCCTATACTATGGACCTGCGGTATATTCTGTAATAGAAAAGAATCCATATAAGCTGGCCGATGACATAGACGGAATAGGCTTTAAGCTAGCGGACAGGATAGCATCCCAGATGGGACAGCCTGAGGACAGCGAGTTTAGGATAAAGAGCGGCCTTCTTTTTACTTTATCTGAGGGTGTGGCGCAGGGACATACATGGCTTCCCGAGGAAGTGCTAATTAGGAATACTGCCGAGCTTTTATCACTAAGTGAGGAACTTATCCGCTCACAGCTTCAGGTGCTGCAGGTTGAAGACCGCATAAGGGTGATACTGCCGTGTGAGGGAAGTGAAGAAAAGACACAGGTATACCTCGCAAGCTGCTACTATGTTGAAAGAAACATAGCGGCGCGTCTTAATTCACTTAATATCCGCGGTGAGTGCGATGAGGACTTTGTAAATAAGAGAATTAAGAATATCGCCAAGGAAACGGGACTTGAACCTGATGAAAAGCAGGCGGAGGCACTTAGGAGTACTGTCACAAACGGTGTACTCGTAATTACGGGAGGACCTGGAACAGGAAAGACAACCACAATTAATTCCATAATCCGTTACTACGAAAAGGACCACTACAACATTTTCCTTGCAGCCCCTACAGGAAGGGCCGCAAAGAGGATGTCAGAGGCAACAGGCTGTGAAGCGAAGACAATCCACAGGCTTTTAGAGTATACGGGCGCTCCCGAAAAGGATGACAAGAAGGGAAGAACGGAATCGTATGGCGGCTCCGGTAATGCCGGCGGCGCAGGTGCTACAGATGGAAAGGGAAGGTTTCTTAGGGATGAGAAGGATCCGCTTGAGTGCGACGTGCTCATAGTCGATGAGATGTCGATGGTAGACATCTTCCTCATGGAGGCTCTCCTTAAGGCGGTGGTTCCAGGAACAAGGCTCATCCTCGTAGGAGACTCAAACCAGCTTCCAAGTGTAGGCGCAGGAAACGTGCTCAAGGACATCATAAGAAGTGAGCAGTATACGACCGTATGCCTAAACCACATCTTCAGGCAGGCGATGGAATCTGACATCGTCGTCAATGCTCACAAGATAAATGAGGGCGAGGAGGTAGACCTTTCCAAAAAGAGTAAGGACTTTCTCTTTATCGGAGGAAGGGAGCCCTCAAGTATAATTGAATACATAAAGACACTTATAACGAAAAAGCTTCCGGGTTACGTAGGAGCATCTGTCTATGACATCCAGGTGCTCACACCTACAAGAAAGGGAGTACTCGGAGTTGAAATATTAAATAAGGTGCTGCAGGAGTTCCTGAACCCTCCCGAAAAGAAAAAGAAGGAGCGAAGGGCAGGGGAGTTTGTCCTCCGTGAGGGAGACAAGATAATGCAGGTTAAGAATAACTACGACATCGAATGGGAAAGGCTCGATGAGAGGGGACTTCCCATGGAAAAGGGTGCCGGCGTGTTTAACGGTGACATAGGAAAGATCATTGAGATTGATGAGCACCGTGACATCGTAAAGGTACTCATGGATGATGAAAGGGTTATCGAGTACGGCAGCAAGGAATACAAGGAGTTAGAGCTTGCCTATGCCGTAACGGTTCATAAGTCGCAGGGCTCGGAGTATCCGGCTGTAGTAATGCCGATGTATCCGGGGCCAAGCATGCTCATGAACAGGAACCTTCTGTATACTGCTGTAACAAGGGCAAAGAAATGCGTATGCCTTGTCGGTGAGCCTGGTGTGTTTGTGAGGATGGAAAATAACCTCACGGAAAACCTCAGGTATTCGGGACTGGAGGAAAGAATACGTGAGCTACAGTTTGACTGACTGTCTCTTCCCGCCGCGCTGTCCCATATGCGGCGAGATAATGACGGTTAACGAAAAACTTGAGAACAGAAAAGCCCACGAGGCCTGTGAAAAGAGCCTTGATTTCAGCATGCATTCGTTTAAGAACCTGAATGCCTCCTCGTTTGATGATTCAAGGTCCCTTTTATATTATGAAGGAAAAGCAAGGGACATGATGTTTGAGATAAAGTCAGGAGGCATGAGGGATTACTGTACATATCTCGGTGAGCTTACCTGGAAGAGGCTAGGTGACTGGATAAAGAGCCTTGACATAGAGTGCATGATCCCGGTACCGGTTAGCGATGAGCGAAAAAGGGTAAGGGGCTATAACCAGGCTGAGGAGATAGCCATGGCAATCTCTGAGCGCTCCGGGATTCCCGTTAATACATCGATACTAGTTAGGGTACCCGATACCGCGGCACTTAAGACACTTGGACCAGAGGAAAGACTTCTTAATTTAAAGAATGCATTCAAGGTAACGAGGAAGGTGAAACCTGGAACAGGAATTCTTTTAATAGATGATATTTACACAACGGGAGCCACCATGGGCATATGCGCACACCTTCTGAGAATTAAGGCCGGAGCGGAGCGTATATATGCACTTTCGGTAACAGAGGGCAAAGTATAGAAATTCTTTACGATTTTCTTTAGAAATAACTTGACTTACAAGAGGGGTCATGGTATATTAACAAAGCTAAAAGGCGAAAAGCCTTTTTTTGTTTGATGTATAAAAACTTTTGGGAGGTTAACAACCGTGGCTAATTCAAAGCGCACCAAAATCATTCTTGCATGTACAGAGTGCAAGCAGCGTAACTATTTCCTGACAAAGGAAAAAAAGCTTCATCCGGAAAGAATGGAGATAAACAAGTATTGCAGATTCTGCAAGAAGCACACACCGCATAAGGAGACTAAGTAATGGGAAAGGTCGTTGACTTTTTTAAGGGCGTGAAGTCTGAGTATTCAAAGATCGTTTTTCCTAATATGGAAACCCTTAAGAAAGATACCACTGCTACTATTGTTATCAGTGTTATTATCGGTTTACTGATTTTCCTTCTTGATATGGGAATGAAGTATTTACTGGGACTTATTCTGTGATTTAGGAGATTAAGATGGCAGATACTAATTCTGAGGCTAAGTGGTATGTAGCTCATACATACTCGGGCTATGAGAATAAAGTAAAAGTTGACCTGGAGAAGACAATCGAAAACAGAGGTCTTCAGAACGAAATTTTCGAGGTGTCAGTTCCGGTTGTTTCAACTGTTGAGCTTAAAAACGGAGTTGAAAAGCAGGTTGACCGCAAGATTTTCCCCGGCTACGTACTTGTTCGTATGATTATGAATGACGAGACATGGTATGTTGTCAGAAACACTCGCGGTGTAACAGGTTTCGTAGGCCCTGGATCAAAGCCGGTTCCGCTTTCTGAGAAGGAAGTTGAGGCTTTACAGAACAGGGAGACAGGCGAGATTGTCGTAAACTTCGCAGAGGGCGATTCAGTTGTCGTTACACAGGGAGCCTGGAAGGATACAGTTGGTGTCGTAAGGACTATCAACGCGCCAAAGCGTTCTCTCACAATTGCTGTGGAGATGTTCGGAAGGGAAACACCCGTGGAGTTATCATTTGCGGAAGTAAAAAAGCTTTAATAAGCTTTTTGTTAAAACAGTGGAAGGGCTTAACCCCACTATTACCACAAGGAGGTTGCTATAATGGCAAAGAAAGTTACAGGATTTATCAAATTACAGATTCCTGCTGGTAAGGCAACACCAGCACCGCCAGTTGGTCCGGCACTTGGACAGCACGGCGTAAATATCGTTGAGTTCACAAAGGCATTCAACGCTAAGACTGCCAACGAGGGTGATACAATCATCCCTGTAGTTATCACAGTTTATTCAGACAGAAGTTTTACTTTTGTCACAAAGACACCTCCTGCAGCAGTTCTTATCAAGCAGGCTTGCAAGATTAAGAGCGGTTCAGGCGTACCTAACAAGACAAAGGTTGCAACTATCTCTAAGGCTGATCTTCAGAAGATCGCTGAGAAGAAGATGCCTGACCTTAATGCAGCTTCAGTTGAGGCAGCTATGTCTATGATCGCTGGTACATGCAGAAGCATGGGCGTAACAGTTGAGCAGTAAGGAGGGTGCGTAATGTTTAGAGGTAAGAAATATCAGGAGAGCATGAAGAAGTTCGATCGTGCTACTCTTTATGACAAGGCAGAGGCAATCAAGATCGTTAAGGGCAATGCATCAGCAAAGTTCGACGAGACAATGGAAGCACACTTCAGAACAGGCTGCGACGGACGTAAGGCTGACCAGCAGATTCGTGGTGCTGTAGTTCTTCCACACGGTACAGGCAAGAAGGTTAGAATCCTTGTATTCGCTAAGGGACCGAAGGCAGATGAGGCTATGGCAGCAGGTGCTGATTTCGTAGGAGCAGAGGAGCTCGTTCCGAAGATCCAGAACGAAGGCTGGTTTGAGTTTGACGTAGTAGTAGCTACACCGGACATGATGGGTGTTGTAGGACGTCTTGGTAAGGTTCTCGGACCTAAGGGACTTATGCCGAACCCGAAGTCAGGTACAGTAACAATGGACGTTACAAAGGCTATTGCTGATATTAAGGCTGGTAAGGTTGAGTACAGACTTGACAAGGCTAATATCATCCACGTTCCATTTGGTAAGGCAAGCTTCACAGAGGAGCAGCTCAGCGATAACTTCCAGGCTATCATGGATGCTATCAACAAGGCTAGACCTCAGGCACTCAAGGGTGTATTCATCAAGAGCGCTGTTATGAGCTCAACAATGGGCCCTGGCGTAAGAATGAATGTAGCTAAGCTTACTAACAACTAATTATTAATTAAATCGAGTTATAACTACCGATGACAGCGAGTACTACTAGAGTAGTGTAAGCATTGCGCTCGCCGAGGAAAACTCATAAAGTATTTTATGAATCCCCGAGTCATCGCGACTTGGGGATTTTTACTTCGCCGGTTAGTTATTTCTAAAAAAATCTATGAAGAAGGAGGAAAATTAACATGGCAAAGTTTGAGATTAAGCAGCCTGTTATTGACGAGGTTAAGGCTTTACTTGACGGCGCTCAGTCAGCAGTTGCTGTAAAGTATCTTGGTATCACTGTTGAGCAGGATACAAAGATGCGTAAGGAGCTTCGTGAGAACGGCGTTTCATACAAGGTTTTCAAGAACACTCTTATCAAGAGAGCTGCAGCAGGCACAGATTTCGAACAGCTCGGACCGGTACTTGAGGGACCGACAGCACTTGCAGTTTCAAAGACAGATGCTACAGCACCTGCAAGAATCGTTGCAAAGTATGCTAAGGACATCAAGTGTGTAGAGCTCAAGGGTGGTGTTGTAGAAGGCGCATACTATGATCAGGCAATGATTCAGGAAATCGCTAACATCCCTGGCAGAGAAGAGCTTATTTCAAGACTTCTTGGTTCTATGCAGTCACCTGTTGCTAACTTCGCAAGAGTTATCAAGCAGATCGCTGAGAAGGACGAGAACGCAGCAGACTAATTTGAAGGTCGCGTAAATTTTTAATTTTTTGAATATTAGTTAAAGGAGAAAATAAAATGGCAAAGTTAACAACAGCTGAGTTCATCGAGGCTATTAAGGAAATGTCAGTTCTTGAGCTTAACGAGCTCGTAAAGGCATGTGAAGAAGAGTTTGGCGTATCTGCAGCAGCAGGCGTTGTAGTAGCAGCAGCAGGTGCTGGCGCAGCAGCAGCTGAGGAGAAGACAGAGTTCGATGTAGAGCTTACAGATGCAGGCGCTAACAAGATCAAGGTTATCAAGATCGTTCGTGAGCTTACAGGTCTCGGACTTAAGGAAGCTAAGGATCTCGTTGACAACGCTCCGAAGGTACTTAAGGAAGCTGCTGACAAGGCTACAGCTGATGACATCAAGGCTAAGCTTGAGGCAGAGGGTGCAAAGGTTACTCTTAAGTAATCAAATCCATAGAAATGGCTATAATAAAGGACTTTCCGAAAGGAGAGTCCTTTTTTTATGCAGGTATTTATGAAAGCTGAGAATCTGCTATAATAGGCAAAGAATAGAAAAAGTTATCGGGAGAATAATCATGACAGATTTTAAAGCCATATATGAGTTACTTGATACTGTGAACCCTCTTAAGACTGACTGCGGCCTTCAGTGTAATGCAGCCTGCTGCAGACAGGACGCTTCAGAGGAGGAGATGGGCATATACCTGCTTCCTGGAGAGGCATCGATACATGATAAAAGTAATCCGTGGCTTACATGGAGCGAGGAGGATCCAGAGGAGTCGGGATTTCCAGAGTCCTGGACAGAGCCTGTTGACTTTGTATGCTGTCACGGCCCTGAAACCTGTAACAGAAAAATGCGTCCAATTCAGTGCAGGACATATCCGCTTACACCGCACCTTACGGAGGATGGAAAGCTATATATGCTTATTAATGACATGGAACTTCCGTATGAGTGCCCACTTGTGAAAAACTTTGACAGGATAGAGCCTGAGTTTATCGAGGTATCCCTTAAGGCCTGGAAGGAGCTCATTAAGGATAAGAGGGTTTATGACCTTGTTTATGAGGATTCTAGGATAAGGGATGAGGAGAGCGATTTCTACTACGTGAATATTACAGACGGGGAGTGATTGCCCCTAACTAAGGATTGTGAATCGAAATATTAAAATGAGGTAGGTTCGTTGCCTAAATTACTGTATTGTAAGCAACTTAGGCAACAATCTTGGGAAATAAAAAGAATTCGTTGCCTGAAATGCAGTTTTAATAGCATCTCAGGCAACGATTTTTCTATGTTTGACGATTTCGATTCATACATTTGCCCAAAACATGATATGTTGGGCAACGAGTTTGAATAAAACCAAAATCTCGATTCAGGGTGATGAAAAAATAGATGTATTTTGGCAACGATTTTAAATAGAAATTAAATTTCGATTCAGGACACTGATTAATTACTTATTTACTGAAACCCCGAAATAATCCTCCATCTCAGAAAGAAGCTTAATCTGCACCCTTGTGCGGTCGAGGTTATGTGATGGGCGGTCTATGTGGTAGTAGACATCACCGTCAAGGTAATCTGCGAGGAAGCGAAGCGCTTGCTCATAGGTGATCATCATTGCACCGTATGGTAAAAGCTCATGCTCACGAGCTGTAAGCCTGCCTGCAGAGCCCTCGATAAAGCCCTCCTCATATGCCTTATACTGCTCTGGAAGGAAGTGAACCTTATCTGTATCAGGCTCATCCTCAAGGCTTGAGCACGCTCCCGTGCGGATTGAATCTCCAAAATCATAGATTGAAAGTCCCGGCATGATGGTATCAAAATCGATGATGCAAAGAGGTTCGTTAGTCTCCTTATCAAAAAGAATGTTGGAAAGCTTTGCATCGTTATGAGTGATACGGACAGGGATTTCATTGTTATCCGTAAGCTTTTTATAAAGGTCAGCGTAGAAGGAACGTGACATAAGTGCCTCAATCTCTTCCCTTATTTCATCAGCCCTTCCTGCGGCATCTCTCTCAACAGATGCATTAAACTGAAGCATTCTCTTGTAGGTGTTATGGAAATCGGGAATTGTCTCGTAAATCTCATCAGCTGAAAGGTCAGATAGCTGTGACTGGAAGCGTCCGAATGCAAGGCCGCACTTTTTAAAGAATGCAGGCTCCACCTTTTCAAGATAGCAGACAGTGTCATCAATAAAAAGGAAGCATCTCCAGTAGCAGCCGTCATCATCAACGGTATATGCCTTATTGTCCTTTGTGAGTACTGGAGTAAGTGTCTCACGGCCTGGATTTCCGCCGTTTTCACTTATTACCTTTCTCAGGTGGTCTGTTACCTTTACGATATTAGCCGTAAGCTCAACAGGCCTTTTAAAAACCTCAGTATTTATACGCTGAAGGATGTAGTTACCCTCAGGGAATGAGAGCTTAAAGGTATTGTTGATGTGGCCGCCCTCAGGACATGAAACAGAGTAGATGTCATCGGGAAGGTCAAATCTTTTAATGATATTTATAAGTTCTTCACTGTTTACGCTTTTCATTATTAAATCCCCAGAAATTCACGATATATGCGGCAAACGTTAAGGGCATCCTCCTTTTCAGGCATCTCTGAAAAGATACGAAGAAGAGGCTCTGTTCCTGAGAAACGGATGCTTACCCAGCCGCCGTTTTTAAAGTAAACCTTGCAGCCGTCGAGATATGAGATATGGTCAATCTCATACGGAAGCTCCGGAACCTTCTTTTCCTCCATGATGGTACGGATGTAAAGAGGCTTGTTCTCTGGAAGGAAGCTGTAGTTGTTTTCAACAAATGAGGTTTTTCCTACCTGAGCCTGGATCTCATCAAAGATCTCACTCATCTTTTTACCGGTTACGGCAAGCATCTCAACAAGAAGTGCTGCGGCATAAACGCCGTCCTTTCCGTGGATGTGGCCCTTGATTGAAAGACCGCCTGAGCTCTCACCGCCGATGATGGCATCAGTCTCAGTCATCTTTGAGGAGATGTGCTTAAAGCCGACCGGCACCTCATAGCAGGTTTCGCCGAAGCTTTCCGCAAGGCGGTCGAGGATATGTGTCGTACAGATGTTTCTAACAACGGCTCCCTTAAGTCCCTTGTATTTTACCAGATAGTAGTATAGCACAATCATGATGTCATTTGGGGAAAGATATCTTCCGTTATTGTCAACGACACCGATTCTGTCGGCATCACCGTCTGTGGCGATACCGATGTCATAGCCATATGAGTCAACATAGTAGGAGAGGTTACGAAGAGCCTTCTCGCTTGGAGCAGGAAGCTTTCCGCCAAAGAGCGGGTCGTGCTGGCCGTTAAGCGTGTCAACCTCGCAGCGTGATGAAATGAGGATTGTCTTAATAGAGGTCTCACTTACACCATACATAGGGTCAAGTGCCACGCGAAGCTTGGCATTTCTGATGGCATCAGTGTCGATGATGTCAATGATTGCATCGAGGTATTCGTTTATCGGATAAATCTCAACGATGAGGCCCTTAGCCCTTGCATCCTCGTAACGCATTGACGGAATGGGTAAGCCTGATTCCTCGATTATCTTAGCATACTTTTCAATATCGGCTGTAACTGTCACGTCCGCATCGCGTCCCCCATATGTAAATACCTTTACACCATTATAGATTGCGGGGTTATGGCTTGCCGTTACCATGAGACCGTATGGCATCTCATGTGTCATGGTGTAAAACATCGCAAGCGGAGTCGGGGCTGACTTATTGATGAGGAAGGTCTTTATTCCCTTTGCGGCAAAAACCTCAGCCATCCACTGCATTGACTCCTTGGAAAGGAACCTTCTGTCATATCCGATGACTATTCCCTTATCCGTTGCGTTTTCAGCTATCATCTTGTCCGAAAGGGCAGCACTTAAAAGCTCAAGGTTTGCCCTTGTGAATTCCTCGCCGATTATGGCTCTCCATCCGCCTGTACCAAATTTTACCATTACAATGTCCTCCGGTAATTAATATCCGATTATTAAAAAATCCGTTACTGTATCGGGAATTTTATTTTTGTTTAATTTATTAACCGTGTTCCCGTATTATGTGTGCGGGGCTTTACTAAGCTTCATTCTTAGCCTTATCTTCTTAGATTCATTCGTAAATTGTAATCCGAAATTCCATACCCCATATTTCGGATACTCCTACTTAGA
>JAUNDA010000026.1:13270-25750 GCA_030526295.1 Eubacteriales bacterium | reverse complement strand
TTCACTTGTAAGTGCATTGGCTTTTGTCTTTACAAAAATATGATCGGACACCACTCGAAGTTCCGGAACAAGCTCTGCGCCTTTCGTTCCAGGCTTAAATGTCCTGGTTCCTGCAGTGATATTATTGTGTTGTATATACACAATATGCATTCCCTTGGTCTGTGCCCACTCTATTGCTGCATTGACCGGTTCAATAATTAGCCTGTAGTTCTTTGTAATATCATTTTGAAGATCAATCACAATCAATGCTTTACTCATGCTTCATACCTCCCTTATACTTTTCCGCCACTTCAGTTGCAATAGAATACAGCTTTCGTCGTATTGCTTCCGGCTCGATTACTGTTGCCTGGGTTCTCATTGAAAGGATCCAGGACACTAAACCATCCTCATCCGAGTACTCATGTTCAAATAACAGTGTTCCATCTGCAAGCTCCGTAAAAGAATCGATACCGTAGGTCTCTATCAAATGCCATTTCATCGATGCATCAAAAATCGCTTTGACTCTATTTTGATGTGGAAATACAGCTTTACTCGATAGATCAGGTTCCGGTATTTTCGTTCTTTTCTCAAAATGATTTGCATGAACAATACTCGTCATTCGGTTTAGCTTGAATAATCTAAAATCGTTTCTTAATAAGCATATCCATATACATACCAGCTTGCCCATTTAAATATCAGATAATATGGTTCAATTTCTCTTTCCGAATTCCCTTTTGGGGCATAATATGTAAATCTGACAGTTCTTCCAACCTCAATTGCTTTCATCTGTAATTCAATTTTGAGTGAAATTCCATCTTTGTCCCAGGATGACAGATCGATCAATATTGCTTCTGATCCACTTACAAACTCGGATGATCCGGCTTTGATTTTTTCCATGAGTTGTCCGTAATAATGACTTCCACTCACGCTGTCCAGACTGCGCAGACCAGCCAGGATCATTTGCATATCCTTCGATGACAGTATCGTTCTATCCATTCGATATCCATCCATGATACGGATTCCTCCGCCACTGCCTTGTACTGTAACAATTGGAATCCCTGCTTTGCAAAGATCATCAATATCGCGGTTAATTGTTCTTCTCGAAACTTCGAATCTTGCTGCCAATTCCGGAGCTGTTGCCTTTTCCTCTTGTAATAATATGGACAAGATACCTATAAGTCTGTCTATTTTCATCTTGTGCTCGCCTTCTTTTTCATCTTATCATCCGAAACACGTCATCTATATGTCATGTTTATCATCAGTATATACTTTTTTTCACAAATGGAAACGAAAAAAGGACTTCCAGAAGCTTCTACCGCATTATCAAACGGTAAGATTTCTGAAAGCCCTTGATTTCAAGGCATTTTTCAATTAGGGGTGTGCAGAACTTCTGCTAATACGGACATCAATCTTGCAATGTCAATCGGCTTTGCTACGTGTCCATTCATGCCGGCCTTCCTTGCAGCCTCCACATCCTCAGCAAAGGCATTTACTGTCATTGCGACAATCGGGATTATGCCTGCGTCTTCTCTGTCGAGACTCCTAATCTTCCTTGTGGCATCATATCCGTTAAGACGCGGCATCATGATATCCATGAGAATTAGTTCGTAGGTATTCTTTGGATTACTGTTAAAGGCCTCAACAGCCTCCTCTCCGTCACAGACACGTGTAACCAGCATTCCTGCTTCATCAAGAAGAACAGTTGCAATCTCTGCATTAAGGTCGTTGTCCTCAACAAGGAGCACCTTAATGCCGTTAAGGTCTGCCTTCGCAGCCTTTGCCGGCTTATCCAAAGACTCCTCAATCTGTGCAAGTTCAAACGGAATCGTTACTGTAAACTCAGTGCCCTTTCCTTTTTCGCTCTCAACTGTGATGGTTCCGTTCATAAGCTCGGCGTAACGCTTACTGATTGCCAGTCCGAGTCCGGTGCCCTTGTACTTAGTCCTTGCTCCCGATTCCTCCTGTGCAAACTCCTCAAAAGCATGCTCAAGGAACTCCCTGCTCATTCCTGCGCCTGTATCTGCGATTTTGTATATTACAGTAGCGTGTTTATCATCCTCAGCGGGCTCCCAGATGGCTTCAAACTTAATCTTTCCGCCGTCAGGGGTAAACTTAACGGCATTACTCAGGATATTAACGAGGATATCCCTTATTCTCACTGCATCGGCCATTACATACGGATAGTCAAGCGGGTCACGGTAAACCTCAAACTTAATATCCCTGTCATTCATATAGCCCTCGGCAATGCTGAGCACGGTGTCTGTGATTGACCTGATGTCGACAGGCTGCGGGTTGTACTCAACCCTGCCGCTTTCGATACGGCTTATGTCAAGAACATCGTTTATGAGTGTAAGAAGATGCTCTGAGCTTTCGTCGATCTTTGTGAGACAGTCCCTTACCTCGGGAGTTGTTTCCTCCTTAAGCGCAATCTTCGTATATCCGATAATCGCATTCATAGGTGTACGGATGTCATGCGACATGTGGTTAAGGAAGGTTGTCTTTGCCCTGTTTGCATACTCGGCTGACTCAAGTGCAGCCTTAAGCTCGTCTCCCTGCTTCTTGAGCTTTTCGTTTACCTCAAGGTCACGTCTTCTAACATTCACAAAGTGAAGCATGTCTATCGTGAATACAAGCAAAAGAGTGAGAAGTATCGCAATCGGAATAGCCCAGTCATATGTGTCTCCCTTGATGTCAGAAGCGGGAACGGACATTACAACTATCCATTCGTTATTGGCATCGATGTGCCTAAAGCTCCAGAGACACTCAGTTCCCATTGCGTTTTTAGCGGTTACAATGCCGCTCTTCTCGTTTCTTAGCTTATCCTCAAGTGCCTTCTGGTCAATGCTTCCCCTGTTGTAGGAATAGAGGTAGCTATAGAAATCCTCATTCTTCATGGAGTCAGGCTTAAGAACATAGCTTCCGCTCATGTCGATTATGGCAATTGATGCATTTTCGTAGTTTGACGGGAACACCCAGCGAGACTCAAGGTAGCTGCTCGGTACTATCCTCATTACAATCGCCTGGCGAAGCTTACCGTTTTCCTTTAGGAATACCCACTCACAGAAGGCAATCGAATATGAGCCCGTTACGGGATTTGTAAACCTTGGTGTTACAAAGAGCTTTGTCCTGTCAGACCATCCCCTGAAAAGGTACTCCCTGTTGGCATATGAAACATCAAACCTTCCCTCATCGGCAAGATACGCTTCCCTTGAAAGACCGGTGAGGTCGTCAGCCCAGATAATCTGAGCATAAACATCGTCACTGATTCTGACACTACCGAGGTATTCAATCGCTTCCTCCATTGTCAGGTCGCTGTTATTAATGTATGTTGCCCATGTGACGCAGACATTTTCCGTCTCGGTAAAGTAATTGCCGGCGATACCACTTATTACCTCCGTGGTACCCGTCAGGTTCTCCTCGGCGAGCCTTCTCGAGTTCTTTGTCTGCGCATTGGCATAAAAGACAATTCCGAGAGCAAGCGCCAGGAATATTACTATATTTATATGAATTATCGCATAGCGCTTCATCAAAATCCCCTTAAATTGCACTGTTATTCCGGATGGCTTTTCCATCCGTATGCTGCTTAATGTCTATTACTTCTCTTTAACTTTTTCAACTGCTTCCTTTAAAAGCTCATCTGCAGTAATTCCCTCGCTGTAAAGGGTCGATGCAGTTCTGAGAAGCTGGTTAAGCTTAAGCATGTAGTCGCCGTCCTGACGCATTCCAATATATACCCTTTCGTCCTTCTTAAGGCTCTCGAGGTACGGAAAGGACTTATTTCCGACGTTTTTATTTGCTGTAGGCATGTTTTTAACCGTTGCAAGTGCCTCGCTTCCCTCGTCATTCATGAGGAACTGGAGAAACTCAGTGACATATGGCTTCTTTTCGTCAGCGATTCCCTTAAACACTCCCATGTATACGGTGCCAAGCTGCTGTACCGAGTTCTCGTATCCATTCGTACACATTGACGGAACAAAGCTGTAGGTAAACGGGTTAGCCGTAAATGCCTCTGACTTTGCCTCACGCTTTTTTGTACCGGAGAAGCTTGCTGTAATAAACGGAACGAATGCAATGTCACCCTCAAAGAAACGAAGGATAGCACTGTTGTAGTTATCCTCGAGACCCATACTATCCGGATGCACGTAATCTGCCTTATTAAACTCGTCCATAAGCTTAAGTGTGTTTTCCACGAAGCCTGCTGAATCATTACCAGAAACGATTTCACCTGCAAGTGCCTTTGCATTTCCAGACTGGATAACAGTCCTGTAAATATGGTCAAAATAAATCTGTGTGAGGTAGTCACTGTCTGCAACAAGTACAGGATAAATACCGTCAGCCTTAAGCCTTTCACAGCATTCGATAAACTCACCGTATGTTCCGGGAACCTTGAGGTCGTGCGCCTTGAGAAGGTCCTCGTTTACCATCATTCCGTAGCTATGCTCATAAATGGGAACCAGGTACTGCTTACCATTTACCATTCCGGTTTCAAGATATTCAGCAGGAATCGTGCCAAAGTCAAGTTTACCACTTAGGTCCTCGGCATTCTCCCAGTAGTAGGCATATCTTTCATCGTTTGTGAGCATCCAGTCAAAGAAATAGATGTCAATGTTCTCACCTGAAACAAATCTGTTCTTCAGGTCGCTTCCGAAGTTTCCAAGCTGCTCATATACAACCTGAATATTCGGGTATTCCTTATTAAAAAGCTGTGCAGCAGCCTCCAGGGCCTCGAAGTTACCCCAGGTGCCGCATACATAGATTGTCGTCGCATAATTTTTATCAGGTCCAGCTTCCCCTTGTTTGGAACCTGTGGCATTTGATTTTCCACCGTTTGCACCACATGCACATACGGTAAATATCATAATTAAACTTAATAACGCTGCAAGTAATCTTTTCATGTTTAAGCCTTTCATAGCGCCAAAATTAGCCAAGATAATAATAGCATTTACCTCGTGATAAAACAAGGAAGCTGGCACACAATTAACAATAACTTTACATATTACAAGTGGCGGCGCCTTACCCTGTTTATGTGGCGTTCGAAGTTTCCTGAGTTAATGAACTCAGCGAGCACGTACTGGTCAAAGGTCGGCACAGTGCAGGAATAAAAGCCCGCACGCTTTTCATATACCGGAAGAAGTTCCTTTGGAAGCACCATGTATCCGATACGCGTAGACGGTGCAATTGTTTTTGAGAATGTATTGATGTAGATGACATTTCCATTGTCTGCTAGCGAAAATACCGTCTCCTGCGGTTTCTTTGACGGCGTAAACTCAGACTCGAAATCATCCTCCACTATATATCTGCCCGCCCTTCCCTCGGACCAGCGGATATATTCCCTTCTCTTTGCGGCATTGGCAGTTATACCAGTGGGGTAGCTTCTGTAGGGAGTAATGTGAAGCACATCAGCCTTAGTTTCATTAAGCTCAGATGACTTTATGCCGTCATGGCCCAGTGCCAGGTGGCACCTCTTTACATCATTAGCCTCATATACCTGCTCAATCTTTTCATACGATGGCTTTTCTATGCCGTATGTGAGGTTGCGGCCTAGAATCTGCACGACAAGGCCGTAAAGGTACTCGGCTCCCGATCCTATGATAATCTGTTCAGGTGAAACAAAGAGGTTTCTGTTACGGGCAAGGTATGCCGATATTGCGGTTCTTAAGTCAAGCGTTCCGTTATTTGGGCTCTTTGTGAAGATGCTCTCCCCGCGTTCGCTAAGCACCCTTCTGATTGTCTTTGCAAAAATGCCATACGGGAAGCATGAGGCTATGTCAGTCTGCGAAAGCGGCTCATAATCCTCCTTTACTATTACAGGCTCGGCAACGGCATAGCTGTCACCCTCCTTATAGGATACGTAGTAGCCGCTCCTCTCCCTTGGCTCAATGTAGCCCTCCTCTATTAAAAGCTCCATTGCATGCTCAACGGTAATCACACTGATCTTAAAATCATCGCAAAGCTGTCTCTTAGATGGAAGTCTGCTTCCGAAGGGGTAAACGCCCTTAAGTATTTCATCCCTCAGCTGGTTGTACAGGTTCAGATATAAACTGGTCATATAAAATGTTTCCTTTTTGAGTATATCGTTATGTTCAAAGATATATTATAGTGGTGCATATCGAAATTGTAAATACGGCCTGAGGGCCAAAGGAGGCATCATGAATAACAAGAAATTACTTAAACTTACGCTCGCTGCAGTTATGGCTGCATTATCATATGTTGTATTTACATTCCTGCAGATTAAAATCACTCTTCCGGGCGGCGACGCAACATCATTCCACCTTGGAAATGCAGTTTGTGTTCTCGGAGCACTTTTACTTGGCGGTGTATACGGCGGTGCAGCCGGTGCAATCGGTATGACAATCGGCGACCTCTTCGATCCCGTTTATGTAATCTACGCACCAAAGACATTCCTCTTAAAGTTCTGCATCGGTCTCATCACTGGTCTTGTAGCCCACAAGTTTGGAAAGATCACACAGACTACAGATAAGAAGCACATTGTTATGTGGACATTAATCGCAGCAATCTGCGGAATGCTCTTTAACTTCATCTTCGATCCGCTTATCGGATATTTGTACAAGATTTACATCATTGGAAAGAGCGCAGCTGAGGTAACACTCGCATGGAACGTTCTTACAACAGGTGTTAACGCCGTTGCTTCTGTAATCGTTGCAACTCTTGTATATCTCCCAATCCGTAAGGCGCTCGTAAAGACAAATCTCTTCTTTAAGATTGGTAAGGAAAATGAATAAGAAAATCCTTCTGATAAATGATTTTTCAGGATATGGTAAGGTAGCAGTTTCAGCCATGACCCCGGTACTTGTGCACCGGGGTTTTGAGCTGTTTAGCCTTCCGACAATGATTGTTTCAAATACACTTAATTACGGCAAATTTGCGACAATCGACACAACCTCCTACATGAAGGAGGCCGTTTTAGTATGGAATGAGCTTGGTTTTAAGTTTGATGCCGTTTCAACAGGCTTTATCGCTAATGACGAACAGGCTGAGTTTATTGCAGGGCTTTGCCGCAGTGAGTCAGAAAAGGGTGTAAAAATCTTCGTTGACCCCATCATGGCAGATAACGGAAAGCTATATAACTCCGTATCAATGCACCGCGTTGAAATCATGAAGGAGCTAGCTTCGGTTGCCGACTACATTGTCCCAAACCAGACTGAGGCCTGTCTTCTCTCCGGCCTTTCTTATAAGGAATCGGGCTATGAACTGTCAGAGATTAACGAGATGTTACATGCCATCCATAAACTCGGAGCTAAGTCTGTCATCATTACAGGTGCCTTCATTAAGAGCGAAAACGGTGAAATCAAAAAAGCGGTCGCATGCTACGACCACTTAAATGATGAATGCTTCACTGTCTTTTTTGATGAAATCCCCGTTAAGGTTAACGGCACAGGCGACACCTTCTCCGCCATTATGATAGCTGAGCTTATGTGTGGCTCCTCCCTTAAGGACGCCGTCACAAAGGCCACCGAAAGTGTCCGCGAGCTAATCGTCCGTAACCTAGACATTATCGGTGAATACAACGGCCTTCCGATTGAGAAGGACCTGGATATTCTTTAGTTCCAGTGCTTAAGCTTTGGCACAACTGACTCCATATGTGCACGTACCTGTGCTGCCGGCCACTCCGGAGTTGCCAGGTGTTCACAGCAAAAATCAATAAGCTGTTCCTTAGTCTTATATGTGAACTCACCGTCTGTGTAGCACCACTTGCAGTATTCCTCGTTGAAATCACCCTCGGGATTCCTGCTAGTGGTATCATCTCCAAGCGGCATTCCGCAGCACTGGCACATAAGCTGCTGCGGTGCACCGAGCAGTGTGTTAATAGTTACATTAAAGGTCTTTGATAAAAGCTTGAGTGTTTCTGTATTTGGTGTCGTTTCTCCTGTCTCCCATCTTGACACAGCCTGTCTTGTAACCATCACCTTTTCAGCAAGCTCGTCCTGTGAAAATCCGTTCTTTTTTCTTAACTCTACAATCACATCCTTTGTTTCCATATTCACTCCTCCTAAATGTTATTATGATTATATAACACAAATTTCTCTTAAGAAAGCAACTGGCTGTTGCTTAGTTTCGTACTTAACTCATAAATCGTATTAACAATCCAGTTCCGCAAAATCAATCCTTACTTCGGATCACAATGCATTAACCTTCTTTGCAATCTCAAGGAACTTCTTGTCGCTCTGGATGGCATGTGTAATAAACTCACCGTTATAAAACAGCGCGTAGTTTATTACAGGAGCCGGCAGGTTCCTGGCAGTTTCCTTATCCGTCACATGAATTGTCCTGATTTCTATACCTTTTTCCCTTGCAACCTCTTTAACTCGCGGCACCCAGTAATATGTGAACGGACACTGGTCTGTGAAATAAATTACGAAGCCCTCCTCATCCGTGTGAGGATGCTTTGCACACTCCTTAAATTTCGGAGGCTCAGCATTTTCGACAAACGGAAGGTACATGAGATTGATTCCGCACTCTGCCTCATCCGCCTCTGTAAAGCCCTTAAACGCTAGATACTTTGGATCTGAAAGGAATTCCTTTTTCTTCTTAACTGACGAAAGAATGCAAATACCCTTCTTTCCCTGCTCCTTAGCATCCCTTATACACTCATCGAGAAGGTCGTTTGAGTATCCGTGTCCCTTCATTGAGCCCGCTATCCAGAGGCAGTTGATGAAAATATAGCCGTCCGCATCAACAGGCACCCAGGCATTTTCAGCTGGAATATATTCAATAAAGCATTTGCCGCGGTCAGCGCTTCTATAGAAAACAAGTCCCTCGTTAAAGCGTTCCTTTAGCCATTCCTTCTTTGTAAGGCTCTGCTTTCCGCTCATCGCACAGCATATATGCTCCTTATCTATGTTTTCCTTTGTGATTTTTATATATTCCATATGTTTCAACACTTCCTATGCGTTATTTGTGAGTATAAATCAGCACTCCTTGTCGGCTTTCATTTTACAGGTTAATAAACCTTACCCATTAAGACAGTCTATATGTTTCTGAAAACAGTTCCACGTGCTTACTGATTTTTCCCGTTACCTCTTCTTCTTTTAGAGGTTCCCTGTCACACATACGGATAAGCACCGATATAGGGGCCGTGTATGAGAATGCAAGCACCTCCGGGTCACATTCCCTAATAACCCCAGCTTCCATCATACCCTTAAAGATTTCAGTGAACATTGCCTCAATGTCATAAACGAAATGGGCATTCGCAAGATCACGGATTTTTTCATCCCTGAACTGCTCCTTTGTGAGAATTCTCCTGATCATTATCACTTTTCTGTCATGAATCGTAAAATTCACCATTCCCATAGTGAGCTTTAAGAGTTCATCCATATTTTGCGGAATTTTTAGGACATTCCTTCTTTCATTCATATGTTCCTCATAGTATGACGCCACCATCTCGATTGTGGCATTCCATATGGATTCCTTATTCTCGAAGTGTTTGTAGATTCCTGATTTTACGAGCCCCACGGCATCGGCAATGTCCTTAACATTTGTCCCCTCATAACCGTCTCGGGCAAATATTTCTAGCGCTGCCTCAAGTATTCTCTGCTTAGTATCCCTTGCCATTTGTCCTTACCTATCAGTATTAATCGTAAGCTTAAAAAATATAAAAAGAAATTGTAACCATAAAACAATAAAAAAGACCTATGGTCACTATCATAATTATAGTGAACCATAAGTCACTTTTCAACTTATATTTGGGTATCGGGTTTAATTAAGCATTACCATTCCATACCGGTAAGCCACTCGTTTACGGCTTCCTCCCTCTGCCTTGCATTAAGCTCCTTCTCCATGTTAAATTCTCCCTTTATCTGTCCGTCTTCAAGGTAAAGGATTCGCCCGCAGCGTGACGCCATCCTGCTGTCGTGAGTAACCATCAGTATGGTGGTGCCATCCTCATTAAGAGATACAAGTGTCTCCATTACCTCGTTTGACGCTGCTTTGTTTAATGCCCCTGTCGGCTCGTCTGCAAAAACTATTTTCGGACTGTTCATAAGGCTTCTGCATATGCAGGCCCTCTGCAGCTGTCCTCCTGAAACCTCGCTTATTCTTCTTTCACCGAGCCCGTCAATTGAAAGCTTCATCATAAGCTCCTTTGCCTCATTTCTTATTTCAGTTTTTGTTTTTCCTTTTCTTCCCCTGTTTGCCTCGACTGCGGGGAGCATGATGTTATCAATGATACTTAGGTTTTCCATCATGTTCATCTGCTGGAATACAAAGCCCATCTCACGAAGCCTGAAGGCAGCCTTATCATCTTCTGAAAGTGCTGTTATTTCCATGCCGTTAATAATCACCCTTCCTGAATCAGGATTATCCATTCCCGATATGTTTATAAGAAGTGTCGACTTTCCAGAGCCGGACGGTCCCATTACAGCCACCATCTCTCCTTTTGACACCTTAAATGAAACTCCGTTTATTATTCCGTTTTTAACTAGGTTTTCAACTCTTAAGATCGTCTCCATAATCATTCCTCTCCCCTGCAGCATTCGAATGCCTTAATGTTCTTTATCTCCTTTGTTCCAGACGCTATTGCGAAATATCCCGTAATAAGAAGCAATATCAGTATTACTGCGATATTCACAGGTCTTATCACAAACCTGAAGCCCCCTGCACCAAGCGACTGTAATAACGTTCCGCATATGCCCTCCCCGAAAAGAAATGCCATTACCGAACCTGTGAGAACTCCTGCAACAACAGGAATACATGACCTTATCATATATTCCTTCCTGATACCTGTGCTTCTAAAGCCCAGGGCCTTACTTAATGAAATTCTCTTTCTGTTCTTTTCAACTATTAACCTTACAAACAGATTTACAACCACAAACACAATGACAAGTGCCATTATGATTGAAATGCTTCTAACCCTTCCGACACTCTCAATCGTCGGTCCGTATGTGGCATTTACATAGGCTTTAATGTCAACCACTTCTGCTCCAGAAGACTTATAGGCAGATATCCACTCGTCCTTTAATGAAGCTTCCTTTAATGTTACATACAGAATGCTCCACATGCTTCCATATTCGCCAGGGAGCTTTGTGAGCATGCTCATCTTTGCGGTTTTACCACCATTTGTGATATCAGAATAAAGCCCGCATACAGTAGCCTCAAGCTGTCCTCCTTTAGCTCCGAGGATAATCTTTTCGCCTATTCCAAGGCCAAGGTCCTTTGCCTGCAGCACTGAAAGGGCAATTTCGCCATCATTAACAGGCTCCCTTCCATCCGTATATGAAACAGGAAATACCGAATGGTTACCAATCTCCAGAAGAAGATTAATCGTCTCTCCCTCTATAGTCAAAGCCGGGCATGATATAGTTTTAAGCACTACATATTTATCGACAGATTTGTCCTTTTCAAGTAAACCAAGCAGTTCCTCGGTTGCCGCGTCTATATCCGCTCTCTGGCGAACATCCATGCGGATGTCAGCCCTTCCAATTCCCATATATGTAACAAAATCAGGTGATGAAAGTGTCGTATGGAGGTTTTCGGGGATAAGCGCCAGCATTACACAAACCGCAGTAACAAGGCCAATGATAATAACCCTTCCGGCATTTGATTTTTTACCTGCATCTGCAGATTTTCCCATAGCCTCCCTTACTGTCATTTTTTCGTTCTTTTTGAGTATTCCCCTTATATATCCGAGGATTATTAGCTCCGTCATGACACAGGCAGCGACTGAAACGAAAAGCACAAGTACTGCATTTCCCGAGGACCCGTAGAGCTCCTTAAGTGATTTGCCAAGGTATGTTGAAAGAAACATTGCGATTATTAAACCTGTTCCACCTCCAACCGCCGAGAAAAGAACATACTTTGATATGTAAATATGGCGAATTTCTTTTCTTCCGATACCGATGGCCTTTAGCATTCCTGCCTCACTCCTGTCGTGTTCAACACCCAGTGATGTGATAAAGCCTATGCAAAGAAGTGACACAAGCGTCATTGCTATTCCTGCGAGGAAAATCACAAAGATCATTATTCCGTCAGAAAGCGCATTCATTAATAGTATAAGTGATTTTGTAATAGCCGGACCATTTGAGGGAAGCCCTGCCTTATTGTAATCTGCCGCAAACAAATCAGTGTCTGCATTCTCAATAAGGCTAAATTCTATGAGGTATTCTTCACTGCCTTTCGGCTTTAACCTCTCATAATCGTAATTTGATACAAGAAATCTTTTTGAGGAGGCCATCATTGAATTCATCTGTGAATCACGGATGAAGCCTGCTATCTTTAGCTCCTCGTCACCTATTTTCATGATGTCGCCCGATTTTAAATCATACATAGACCTGTAGCAAACAGGGACATATACTTCACCGTTTTGTATATCCAGTTTTTCATCATTCATTCCAATAAGATAATCAAAGCCCTCACTTTCAGTGCAGAGTCCGTTATCCTGGGTATTTCCCGAAAGACTCCTTCCCCCAAGATAGAGTTCATTATTATCAAGATTCAAAAAGCCTAAAACCTGCCAGTCCTCTACCAGTTCATTTCCTTCAGCGA
>JAUNDA010000026.1:0-13260 GCA_030526295.1 Eubacteriales bacterium | reverse complement strand
CAGCGAATGCACTTATTTCCTGATAATCGATTTCGCCTGAATGCATCTGCAGATAGTCTGGAGTTTTTGCCTTTTCCATAAGGCAATTAATTGATCCGGTAAGTGTAGAAAAAAGCATTACCGAAAGCACAATAAGCATCGCCGAGACGGCCATGAATATGACTGTTGAAGCAGATAAAAGCTTGTGGTTTTTGATATCGTTTTTAATTAACCTTTGTATCACTTTTTTATCCTCTTTCTGTGTACACTTGATGTAATCCCACATTCACCGACAGATTGTCGGTACGCTTGTAAAATTTAATGGGAAACAAAGTAATTTCCCATTGTTTGTGTACACATCATTAAGTTTAATTTACATCAATTCATTACCGACAGCTTGTCGGTTGAATGAAGTATATCTCAATCTACTGGATATGTAAAGTACATTTTTAATGTTTTTAACAACTTTTTATTATGAATCACTCTGCTCTTTTTATTCTGGACCATCACCGTTTTCCTTTTTCTTCCATACCTTTACATAAAAAATCCCCTCTTCTTTCGAAAAGGGGATACTATGTTACTATTTCAGTTAATTAATTTTATACCACTACCTATAGAGTGGGTACATTCAAAACATAATTTACTATTCTTTAAGCTTAATGCTACGTTGTACTTCCTTTATCGTGGCCGTTAACTCACTATAATCATCAGAACCTGATTTCCTTTGGTGCCTCTGTAAATGATGAGAAGGTTGCTACTGCATCCTCAAAATAGAGAACCTCTGTATTGTCATCCTCTGCCGAGTACATTGACTTAAGCTCCGGATAATTATCGAGCATGTGCTTCTTTGCCTCTACTCTGTCATCACGGATAAGCTTTCCTGCGACTCTCAGCCACTTGCCGTTCATGAATGCGCAAAGCTCGGCCTTTGGGTTAGCCTCAAGCTGCTTTGAAACAGGCTTTACCTTTCCTGTCTGGATATATAGCTTTCCTTCAAAGATGTCAACCGTTCCAAACGGACGTACCCTTGGCTGGCCGCCGTCAATTGTAGCCAGATAATATGTTCCTGCTTCCTTTAAGAATTCGTATACTTCTTGCATGTTTTTTTCTCCTTTAAGCCTTAGGATTTATCTTTAATTATTTTACCACTCACGACATGCTTATTCAATCACACATATGCCCTATCCGGTAATTGTATTACCGTGGATTTCTGTCTGCTTTCCTTATTGGAACCTGGATTTCCGTAAGCCAGTCCTTTTCATCCTCCTTGTTCCAGACTCCGTCAATGTAGCTTTCCCTGATGGCGCCAGCTATCTCGTATCCGTTCTCCTCGACATACTTTAATACACTCTCATATGACGTGGCCAGTGTATTGTATGAGCCCTTATGGAATACTGATGCCACCTGGCACTTTGGCATTTTCTTAAAACGAAGGTCACCTTCATTCTCCTTACATTCAGTAACAGCCTCGCAGATTTCAACAAGGATATCCTCTTCCTTTTCTCCCGACTCAAGGTAGTTTGTAAAGCAGTACTCTGGAAGCGAGCATACGCACTCTGCCCTCTCCATGAGTTCTCCCATCTGCGGCATTTTTTCAAAGAGGGAATCATAGGACTCGAGCCTTGTTTCCATGTATGCAACTGTGCATTCAGGAACCTCTTTAATAAGCACAGGTGCCTGAAGTGATGTCTTTTTCTTTGCAAGATATCCGTCAAGAACCGCTACCTGCTTAGTAAGCTCTGCTATTTTTCCGAGAATGTCAGCCTTCTTTTTAAGAAGTATTGCCTCCTCATCCTCTCCTTTATTGATACGGGCTATTTCCTCAAGCGAGAAACCAGCCTGCTTTAGGGCAGCTATCTGGTGAAGGACTGCTATCTGGTTTAATCTGTAGTATCTGTAACCGGTTTCATGATCTATCTTTGCAGGCTTTAATATACCCTCCTCCTCATAAAAGCGAAGGGCTTTAACTGTCACACGGTTCATGGCGGCAAACATGCCTATTTTATAAAGATATCCGCTATCCGGCTCTCCACAAATTTTGTGTTCTTCATTCATTTTCATGGTTTTATTCCTTTTCTTCCACTAAAGATAAAAACCCCGCCGCTTTATGACGGCGGGTAACTACAGGTCACTCCCACCTAAAGGTCTTTACAGAAACTGCAGTACATATCACTGCAATAACAGCGAGTACAATTACCGGTACAAGAACGCCTTCTGGTTTCCCGATTGATACCTTTTTCAGTGTGTCTATTCCTATTCCAAGTGGCATCCATTTGATTATAGCACGAACTCCCCTTGGAAACACCTCTGCAGGGATGGTTGCCCCAGAAAAAAGAAGCATCGGAAAGTATAGGACACTTGTAGCGATATTCATTGATTTAGTCGTGCGGCAAAGACTTGCAACAAGGAGTCCGATTGAAAACATCGAAATCATCGTTAGAAGCCATACGAGGATAAACATCGGAATACTGCCGCTCATTCTGTATTCCATTATCACGGCTGCCACTGTAAGAATAATTGTAGAAGTAATTGCGATTATTGAACATGAAAGAATATCGCACGTAAGTATCCTTGCTGGTGAGCACGGGCTGCAGTACATTCTTCTGAGTATTCCCTGGTTTCTCATCTCAACTATCGTTATAGGTATGCTCATAAATGCCGTACAGCATATTCCAACTGTAGTAAGAGACACAAAAGCACTCTGTAAGAATGTAAGTCCCGAATCCGCAGCCGCCTTGTTACCATTAATCATCGTAATCAGTATGAGTACCACGAGTGGCATTGCGAGTCCGAAAAGAATGACATCCGGCGAACGAAAATAAATCCTCTGCTCTACCTTGTACATATCAAAAAATCTTTTCATAACAGATCCTCCTCACCCATAAAATAAAGATATGCTTCCTCTAAATTACTCTTTCCGGACTCCTTAACAATTTCGCTGACTGTGCCTTCAATAACCTTTTTTCCCGACTTAATCAGACACGCACGGTCACAAAGTGCCTCGGCCTCCTCCATGTAGTGTGTTGTAAGGAATATTGTCATTCCCTTTTCCCTTAAATGCTTTAATGTACGCCACACCTCTCTTCTTGCAGCAACGTCAAGACCGGTTGTCAGCTCGTCAAGAAATACTATTTCAGGGTTTCCGATGAGGGCAAGCACAACAGAAAGCTTCTGCTTTTCTCCTCCGGACAGCTTGCTGACGTAGTTCTTTTTTAGCCCAGTCAAGCCAAAAATTTCGAGTAGTTCCTCATAATCCGCAGGCTCTTTATAAAGTGAAGCATATTCAACACAGGCCTCCTCGACTGTAATAAGATTCTGGTACTGTGTATTCTGAAGCTGTACACCGACCCTTTCAAACACCTTTTTTCTGTTCCTTCCCGCATCCATTCCGAGAATAGTAGCATTTCCCGTATCCGGAGTCTTAAGTCCGAGAATCAGGTCTATCGTCGTACTCTTACCTGCTCCGTTATGACCAAGAAGTGCAAACACCTCTCCCTTTTCCACGTTAAACGAAAGCCCGTCAACCACCTTCCTTCCGGAAAAAGATTTTGAAATGTTATTAACCTGAATACATTCTTTACCCATTAAGATTACCTCCCTGTTTTCTTTACATGAGGCATTCTACTGCCTCCCCTTGAGGGGAGAGTCAAGTATTTTTATTAATAAGTTTTACAGAAAGTTTTACTTTGAACACTTTAAAATATTTAATCAACTCTTTGAACATATATTTCATAAGTCCCTTGTGAATGAGTTTATTATTGAATCATTAAATAACAAAACCCCACATGCCTATTCAAGCATATGGGGAATACTGTTTTTTGAATATTCTTGTAATTGGAATTTCTGGCTTCAATTGTATAGTTCTTTATTCTACCGCTTCATCCAGATTCAGCTGGTTTCTAGCCCATTTATCAGCTTCAACCTCTTCATTTTCAGTAGTTCCGTCAGGATTACTAATGTGTCCAAGGATAATGTGTCCGAGTTCGTGAAAAAGATTAAACCAGAAACGTTCTGCGTCATTTTCAAAAGCGGTTAATCCTAAAACTATTTTATTTCCATCAATAAATGTTGCTCCCTGAAGAAACGTGTCTTTAAGAAGCGGAAGGAAAACTAAGGCAATTCCGCATCCAGACAAAATTGCTTTTAAGCCGGGGATAAAATCTTCAGGTGCCATTACAGTCATACCTTTGATTTCATCAATACATTTGGAAAGTTTCTTAGTATTTACTGGTTCAGTTTCAATGTCACGTGCAATTACCTTTGCCCGCTGTGCCCAGGCCATAATTACCAGATCTCTTTTTTCTGACACATCCAATCTTTTACATGCTATTCTTGTAATCTGTTTATTTACCAGAAGTGAGAGCTCCACAACTTCAAAATATTTCCTTAATCGAATTACTCTTTCCTTATTATTCGAGGTCTTTGAAACCCACTCAAGATTCGCCATTTCAGCATACGGAAACCTTCTCGCAATTTCCTCATCTATTTCCATAGAATTTTCATTTTCAACCTTGACCAGTTTTTCTCTGTACAGTGCTTCAAGGTTATTCCAAAATTTTGCCGGCACTCCAAGTACCATTTCCAATTTCACTGCACATTCCGGAGTGAGCTGAACATCTCCATTGATAAGCTTACTAATATGCTTTTCAGACATGTCCATTCTGGCAGCAAATTCCTTCTGGCTCATTCCCCTGTCATTAAGTTGCTCTTTAATCGTCGCTCCGGGCGGTGTTGCAATAAAGCTTCTGCTCCTAGCCATAAAAAACCTCCTACACATTAATTAATGATAATCAACTATTTCCATAATATTGGCTATTTGAATTTCGTCGCCATGAACTTCAAAAACAAGTCTATATGGATGGACCAGGTCCACTGCATATTGGCCTTTTCTATTTTGCTTTAAAGCATGACATCGACCAATATGAAACTGCACCATCATTTCAATGGTATCAGCTGCGATTATCTCGCCAATTCGCATATCTATCTTAACTGCCATTTGTAAACCGTATTTCTTTTCAGCAGCCTTTGCATTCGTACAAACCTTCTTTATTTGATTATTTTTGTACATAATCTTCAATGCACCCGCTCCTGCCAAGATTTACCTTATAGGTAAATTAATTATACAGCTTTCAGTGCCATAAGTCAACACCTCAAATTTACCTTTGAGGTAAATAAAAGCTCGCGTGTTTTCAAAAACCAACGAGCTTTTTTTTAATAAATATTCATTTAATTAATCGGAATCATTCAATGACATGAACATATTCCTCTTTATACTGGTCCCTCATCTCGGGAAATTCTGCAGGATGACCTACATAAATAATATTAAGCGGTATCTGCTTTGCTGATAACCTGAGAGCCTCTGAAACCTTTTTCTCAGCCCTCTTCTGTGGATGGATTCCACACCAGACTGCACCTAGTCCAAGGTCGGTTGCCCTTAGCAGGATGTTTTCCGTAGCCGCACTGCAGTCCTGTATCCAGAATGGTGAAAGCTGTAACGGAAGAGCCCTTGACAGGTTGCCTGCAACAACAATAGCTAACGGCGCTTCAATTCCCGAATAATGTGAGGCACCCTTTAACAGCTTAAGCGTGTCGGCATTCTTAACCACGTAAAACTCCCAAGGTCTGCAGTTGCAGGCACTTGGTCCACTCATGGCAGCATGCATTAGTTCATTAATATCCTCATCACTTACAGCCTCATCTGTAAACTTCCTAACGCTTCTTCTTTTTAATAAAGCCTCTTTTAATTCCATGATAATTTTATCTCCTCTGTTATCTTAAATTCTTACTGTTTTTCCTGATCATTGCACCTGCTGCATCTGCAAGAAACCATCCAATCGGTATAGAAATCCATATGGCATTAACTCCAAGCGGTGTATGTGGTGCCAGGGTATATGACAAAAGTACACGTGTTCCAAGTGAAATGATTGTGAGCACAAGGGAAATTTCCGGTCTTCCAATGCCCCTGTAATATCCATACCATAAAAAAAGCATTCCTATTCCGATATAAGCCGCCCCCTCAATTCTCAGATACCTGATACCATGTGCAAGTATTTCCTTTTCACCCGGATTAATAAAGCATAACATTAAGTCCCCGGCAAAGATGAAAATCACGGCAGAAGCAACTGCACAGAATATGATCGACATTAAAAATGCAGTACGTGTTCCTCTTTTTATTCTCTCTGGCTTATTTGCCCCATGGTTCTGTGAAACAAACATCGAATATGCATTTCCGAATTCCTGCGCAGGCATATATGCAATCGTGTCTATCTTGACCGCTGCGGCAAAGGCTGCCATGACTATGGTTCCGAAGCTATTAACGAGTCCCTGGATCATGAGAATGCCGAAATTCATGATTGACTGCTGCATGGCTGTAGCGAGGTCGTTTCTCACAATTTTACCAAGCCTTTGAAGCCTGACTTCATGAATAAAAAGCCCCTCACGAAGTAACGGCAGGGTAGCCAGGGAATAAACCATTATTCCTATACCTGCAAGTGCCTGTGCTATGACCGTCGCAAGCGCTGCTCCTCTTACCCCGAGGTTAAGGTTAATCACAAATATCAGGTCAAGAGCTATATTAACCAGCGATGAAGCGGCCAGAAACACAAGCGGTATGAAGGAATTTCCCCTGCTTCTAAGAAGGTATGCAAAGAAGTTGTAAAGCATTACGAAAATTATGCCAGTAAAAATCACACCCACATACCCACTTGTAAGTTCAAAAATATCCGATGGTATACGGAGTATTAAAAGTATTGCATTCTTAAATGGAAAAAGCATCAAATACATAAGTGCCGTGACACCGAGTATAAAAACAAAGGAAAGACCTATGTCCTCCCTTAGTCTTTCCATATTTCCTGCCCCGTATGCCTCCGAAAACAGTGCACCGCTACCCATGCATAGTCCTATGATTACAGATGTCAGAAACACCATAAGTGTGTATGACGAACCAACTGCCGCAAGTGCATCAGCTCCGATGAATTTACCGACTATCATGGTATCCGCGAGATTATATACCTGCTGCAGAATGTTTCCGACAATCATCGGCAGTGAAAACAAAATTAACTTCTTTGAAATTGAACCCTCTGTCAGATTCATTAAACAATCATTTCCTTAACTTTTTTGTATTGAGTTACTGTTATCTATTAAATTCAGTTCCCGTTTTTGCCATAATACTCACGGGTATTGTTGACGATGTCTTCAATAATCTCCTGCTCGGTTTTTCCATGAGGCAGGCAAAATTGCGGATATATGATTCCTGGCTTATCTATCTGTCCCGAATAGTAATCATCGAGAATATACGGATCTACGACAAACTGAATGTCCGGCATCTCCTGCCTTATGATTTCGAGTGCCTTTTCCCTTATTGCCTCTGCCTTCTCCTCAACAACAGCCATGCAGTCCTGGTCAATTTCAGGAAGGCCCCAGCGCTCCTTTGGTGGTGTCTTCTTTTCAGGCTCCTCTACCTCCGCAAGCTTCGACTCGCAAAAAACAGAGGTGATTGATAATGCGCTAAGCGGCATTGATTTCGTGTATGCATGGTAGATAATCTTCTCATGCATTCCGCAAATCGTGGCAATATCCCCGATATTTGATTTAACGGTCCAGTTCACGCCATGTGATAATGGTATTGGCCAGTCGTTACCCCATCCTCCTTCATAAAGGACACGGATAAAATCCCCAAGCATGGCACTACCCGGCATCTTTATTTCATAAGTGCTGTTGTTCTGGTCATCACCCATACAAACGGAATCTCTTCCATATGAAATCTTAATCATGGACAAACCTCCTTTAGTGCAAATTCTCCAACTGTTCTGCTCCCATATTCTTATACGGCACTTCCATCGTATCACTTTATTTTAATATACTCAACCATCATATTAAATGCTTGTGAAAATAAATAAAAATTATGAAGCATATATCTCACATTTATGGTACAATGCACTTTAGCACGCTCAAAAAGGAGATATTATGAAACAGCAAAACCGTAGTTCGTTCTCGAACAAACTGGGATTCATCCTGGCAACTGCAGGAGCATCCGTAGGACTAGGAAACATTTGGAGATTTCCGTACCTTGCAGCTAAATACGGCGGAGGAATTTTCTTCCTAGTATACTTTATCCTGATGCTTACATTCGGATATACCATGATTATCGCCGAAACATCACTTGGACGAATGACTAGAAAAAGTCCTGTCGGAGCATACCATACCTTCGGTAAGGGCAAGCTCTTTTCAGCAGGCGGATGGATTAATGCCATTATCCCGATTTTAATCGTTCCATACTATTCCGTTATCGGCGGTTGGGTAATCAAATACCTTATCGAGTACTTAATCGGAAACGGAACAGTTCTTGCAGCTGATGGTTATTTTACAGACTTTATTACCGGTGGACTTTCGGTTGAGGTTTGCTTCATAATTTTCATGCTCATCAATGTTGGCATCATCTTCCTCGGAGTTAGAAACGGTGTAGAAAAGGTATCAAAGACCATGATGCCGGTGCTTGTTGTACTTGCAACCATCATTATGGTTTATTCAGTCACAAGACCTGGTGCACTTGCGGGAGTAAAGTACTTCCTTGTTCCAAACCTTGAGCATTTCTCATGGATGACAGTTGTAACGGCGATGGGCCAGATGTTCTATTCACTGTCAATCGCCATGGGTATTCTGGTTACATATGGTTCCTATATGAAGGATGACGTAGCAATTGAGCAGTCAACCATTTGCGTAGAGTGGTTTGATACCGGAATCGCTGTTATGGCAGGACTTATGATTATCCCTGCAGTTTTCGCATTCTCAGGCGGAGATCCTAACGCACTTGCTGCCGGACCATCACTTATGTTCATCACCATTCCAAAGGTATTCGCAAGCATGGGACTTGGTACTTTTATTGGCATCATGTTCTTCGTTCTTGTATTACTTGCAGCCGTTACAAGCTCAATTGCACTTCTTGAAAGTGCTGTTTCAACCTTTGAGGATGAATTACACTGGAACAGAAATAAATCACTGGTAATCCTAACCATCGTAATGATTTCACTTGGAAGCTTATCATCATTAGGTTATGGTCCATTAAGTGCCATCACCATTATCGGTATGCCGTTCCTTGATTTCTTTGACTTCCTTACAAACTCAGTAATGATGCCTATCGCTGCAATTGCGACATGCTTACTTGTAACAAAGGTAATCGGCATTGATAAAATCGATGAGGAAATGTGCAAAAACGGCGGACAGTTTAAGCGTAAGAAGGTCTTTTCATTTATGATTAAGTACATCTGCCCTATCTTCGCACTGGTTATCCTTCTTTCATCAGTTGCAAATGCATTTGGACTTATTTCAATGTAATCATACCGAACATCATTCGATTGCAATGTAAGAAAGTAAACCACATAAAGCCATTAAAAAAACAGCTCACCCGAGCTGTTTTTCTTATGTTTCTCAACATTTTGGCCATAGACAAATATAGTTGGCTTTACGGCAGAATAACTGAAATTGCGACTTCAGTACGTAAAATCTTTTCCTTATTACGTCAATTATTCCATTTTTAAATAATTTTGCTGTTTATTTTTTTTCAAATTACAGCAGTATTGGGGAATAAAACTTATTAGTACGTAATATGATAATGGTCAGGTATGGATATCAGGTAAGAATTCGCAATTTCGGAGACTATTTACGGATTAAATAACAATTTGTTTGTTTGGATACGTAATAGGGTTATTTGTTTACGTTTTTTCATAAAGAAAATGGATAGCAATCCGTAAACATTCTCACCAAAAAATAAAAAATATTTTTGGATATAATATTTCTTATTACACCTTCGATTTATCCGTCGTATCAAAAAATGTAACCGCACCGGCAATGCCTATTCCCATGAATACCCATGGAGCCGCTGCTACTGCAAAATCTTTTGCTCCTCCGCCAATTAAACGGCATACCACAAATGCAATACCGAAAATTGCCGCAACTACTGCCAGTGTGATAATGATTCTGGTTCTCTCCTTTAAATCATCTGTATCCTTTTTGATTTTTTCTGTCATTTTGGAATCTCCTTTTACAAGCTCGTCTAACGAAATATTGTAAAGATCGCTCAGTGAGATAAGACTTGCGATATCAGGCAGGGACTTTCCGTTTTCCCAGTTGGAAATGGTAACCCTCGATACGAGAACCTTCTCTGCCACCTCTTCCTGTGTCAGCCCTGCAGTTTTTCTTGCTTCTTTTAACTTCTCATTAATCTCCATCTCTTTGAACTTCCTTACGCTTAAAACTTACCCCAAAATGACCAGGTTTTCCATCAAAGGCCTTTTACATTCATAAAAAAGCCTGTAAAAAATGCTTTACATTCGCTATTTAAACAGCTTTTTGTACGCATTTCCAATCCAACAACAAAACACTATGCCTACTGTTCCAGTCTTCTCTGCCTTGCACTAAGTCCGTAGAACACTATCGCAAGCACCTGCACCGCCACTGAAACGGCAACCAGTGCGACAGCGTTAAAATCGTATAATGCTCCGAGCAGCCAGCTGCCGAGGAACCAGGCGATACCATATCCTGTCTCAAAGATTCCAAAGCCAGTGCTTCGCATGCTTCTTGGGATAATCTCGCTTACAGCAGCCTTCATGACGCTGTCCTCAGCTCCCATTCCGATGCCCCAGAGGATAATTCCAATACCGATTAGTACAGGATTATTGGTTAAGAACGTAAACGCAGCAAAGCATGAACTTAGCACAGTAGATAGCATCAGGGCCTTTATTCCGATTTTATCAAAGAGCCATCCAAAGAACAATGCCGCAAAGGCATCAACAGCCATGGCAGCTGCATATAATAGGCTTAGCGTTTCTGCGGGAAACGCTCCTGTCTTTGCCGCATGCAGTGTAATAAGGGCAAAGTCGGCAAATCCAAATGCAAAAAGGCATATTGCCACCATATAGAAGGCAAACGATTTCTGGAATTTGAATTCCGTAGGCTCATCCTTAGTCTTTTCAAACATCTCAGGATTCGGATATTTGATTTTTGAGAAAATTACAAGACTAATGGTTATAAGCGCAGGTATTCCAAGTACCAGGAAGCACAGCCTGTAGGTTGAGAACAGATTGCTTGTACCCTTTATGCTTGCAATGATAAACAAAATCACAGGTCCCGTAAACGCACCAAGCTGGTCCAAAAACTCCTGGTATGCAAATCCCTTACCCGTTCCCACCTCGCTTGCGGCAAAGCTAACGAGTGTATTTTTAGCTGGCTTCTTTATTGCCTTTCCTATTCTCTCCAGTATTACAAGGCCGCAGGCAAGTACCCAGCCGTTTTCAGGAACAAGCGCCAGTGCCGGTATTGCAAGAACCTGCATTACATAGCCCGCAATTACCATTGTCCAGTATTTCTTTGACTTATCTGCGATATAGCCTGACAGTAGTCTAAGTGAGTATCCGCACAGCTCACCCACGCCTGCCACAAAGCCAATTGTCGTTGCCGATGCACCGGCAAGGTTCAGGTACTCTCCGAGTACACTTCTTGCACCCTCATGGGTCATGTCTGAAAAGAGACTCACTATACCCATTAAAAATATGAATGCCATTGCACCGCCTGCGGATGCGGCAAGTTTTTTATTTCTACTCATAATTACTCCAAAGCTTATGTTATTTTCTTCACCCAATAAATCACGTTCTTTTATTAATATTTACCGGTTCTGATTTCATGTCCTTCCTTAATGGCAGCGAAGGTAGCTACCGCACAAAGAACGGCTACACTGTATCTTATTTCAATAAATCCAATAGTTAAAGGAAATACGAATAAAAGTGCGCCAGTAATCTTATTCATAAGGGAATGAACGGTGATTATCCTTTTGTACATGATGATACCGGATATGATATTGATAGCCTTAATTATAGCAATGACGCAGATCCATATAAGAATCCATCCTTCTATGCTTAATACCGGAAGAAGCTTTTTTAAACACACTACTATTAACACAAAGTCGGCAGCCGTATCAAGTCTTGCGCCAAGTTCACTCTCCGAGCCTGTTTTCCTGGCTACAGTGCCATCTATCATATCAGTGAAGCCAGCTATGAGATAAAGCACATAAAAAGGCAGCGAAAAAGCATCACATGCGAGAAGCAAAAGACTGCATATGATTCTAATCACTGTTATAATGTTTGCAATGTGCCTTTTCATCATTTCCCAAACCTTACTAATTTTTCCGAGGACATCTTACCATTCATGGCACAACAATTCAACATGGCTCTTTTTTTGCAAATAAAAAGCACCCTGCCAATTTAATTCAGGGTGCAGTCTGCGAAGCAACATGTCTTCCTATTTTTTACAGGTTGTATTTGCGAGGATTATCATTAAAATGCAATCTGCAATGATAAATCCAAGAAAAGCATATGCAACCCATGCCGGTAACAAATTCTGTAAAAGCACTGCAAAGGGTAATAAAAAAGCAATGGCAAGTAATCCCGAACCGATTACGCGTCCAAGCTTCTTTTCATCATACTTTTCCTTAACTTCCCTGGGTGCAGTATTATATCCTGCTATCAGATTAGCACCGTGCCCCGATAATAAAATCGCACTTATTAATACCAATATAAAAAACACTACCCACACAATCCAGTCAGGACCAGTTCTTAAATTTCTCATAGTCATCTTTTAACCTCCCTTATGGTGTTCTACAAATGTGAACACTTCATTTTGAACTTCATCCCCATGTCCCATTAGCAGATGCCCGCCTGTTTTAAAGGAAATGAATCTGCAGTTTGCAATACGCTTCACTGATTCCTGTGCCAGGTCATAATCCGCAAGCCTGTCATCCTCAGCGTGTAGCACAAGAACCGGCGCCTCGATTCTCTCAAGCTCATAATCATCAAAGTTCTTAAGCATATCAATATTTGTCACGGATGCATCCAACACAACACCTTTTCGCCTCTCGCTGATTGGTAACATTCCATTAATAAGTGATGGCTCCATGCCCATGATGGATTTAAACAGCGGACTAATTAAAAACATGAAATAATCATTGCACATGAATTTAGGCGGTCCTGCGTAATTAATGTACTTATCAGGCTTTTTTTCAGGCGGCATTGCAGAGCAGTATAAAATCAGTCCCTTAACCCTCTCGGGATAATCAAGGGCAAACCGAATAGCAACGCTTCCTCCCGCAGAGGTTGAAAGCACAAACGCCTTTTGGATATTAAGTGCATCGAGTAACTCTGCATAAGCCTTTGCCTGTTCCTTAGGTGTTCCGTTTCCAAGTATGTCACTTCCAAAATATCCAAATCTTGACGGGGCCAGGATTGTGTAGTT
>JAUNDA010000025.1 GCA_030526295.1 Eubacteriales bacterium | reverse complement strand
GTCGTTTTGTCGGCTTATCAGTCAACAAAAACGACTACTTTGTCTTCAATCTGAAGGCGAGGCATTTAAGCCTCGCCTTGTTTTTTATGTTGTTTCAGATAGTCTTGATTACTTGATGTTGTGATATCCTGCGTACTCCTTGAGGAAGCCGTACTTGAAGCCAAGAGCATTGCCCTCTGCATCAGCAGCTGTCTTTATAGCGAATGTATTGATGATATCAGCAGTTGTCATCTTGTTGTCGATCATGTACTGGAGCTGAGCGTCGTTGTCTTCATTTCTGAAAAGAAGCTCTGAATCCTTTCCAAGTCTCATTGTCTTGTCGCTTGCGCGAAGACCACGCTTGCCGTTCTCTTCACGTCCCTGAAGAACATAAAGTGTATCGCCTGCTGCGTTAGCCTTTGCAAGGTCATACTTAAGTGTATCTCTCTGATATACTGCAAGCTCTGCGCAAACTCCGCCACCGTCAGTTACCTTACGAGAAGCACGGTTGAAGCAGATAACGAACTTAAGGTTATTGAACTCTGTACAGAAGTTGAAGTCACCTGTTGAATCCATGAATCCTGCAAGCGGGCCAACGCCACTGTACTTAGGAGCGATTGCGTTAACGATTGAAGTAACCTTGCCTACGCCCTGAGTCTGAGCCTTGATTGGAAGTGTGTCGCGTGTCCAGCCGCCCTTACCGTCGTTAAGCCAGCCACATCCTGTTTCATAATCATACTTGTTTAAATACTTGCCATCCTGAAGAGTATTTGTCATAGCAAGAACGCCTGTTACATAGTCGTGAAGACCGAATGCGTCAACAGCTGCACGGATAGGATCTGTTGCAGAAGCTGAACATACCCAAACATCGATGCCGTTAGCCTGGAGAGTCTTCCAAAGCTCCTTAACGTTCTCTGATACGCCTGTACCTGATGTCCACTCGTATTCAACTACGCCAACCTTTGACTCGATTTCTGCTGGAGATGTCCATGTTACATACTCAGAATCTACAGCGCCGTAATAAGTGTGTGAAGCCTTAGCAAGAGTATAAACCTCATCCTCTGTCATTCCTGTGAACCAGTAAAGTACCCAAGGATATGCAACTGATGCTGACTCGTGATCATAAACGAGGTCATACATAGCACGCATCTTTGTTGCGAACTCAGCCCACTGAGGATCAGCCTGGATTGTCTTCTGTGCTGCCTCGTCAAGACCTGCAGCTGTGAAAGGACCATACTGCTTATAGAGATATGTATAAGCTGCTGTGATGTCATCGATCCAATCCTGGTATGAACCGTTGCCGTAGCCAAGGTCTGTAAGGTCTGTTGTAAGGTTTCCATCCTCAAGACCGATATCTGTTGCAAGAACATCAGCGATGTTATCCGGTGTAATTGCAAATGTCATAGTCTGAAGCTGGTAGATAGCAAGCTGCTCTTCAACGTCGAAGATAGAGCATGTGTTATCAAAGTCAAATACTACGTAGGATTTTCCCTCAGCATAGTTCTTTGATGTCTTGCCATACATGTCCATAAAGTCATTAACAGCAGTTTTTACGAAAGCGTCCCAGTCGTCACGCTCAACATGAGCTGCTGTTGCTGCCGGCTCGTTAGTCTTTGTCCCTGTAGTACCGCATGCTGCGAGGGAAAGAACCATAGCGAGTGCGAGAAGCATTGCGAAAAGTTTTTTCATAATAATCTCCTTCTAATTTTTTTCCTTTTTCCTTGAATATGGTTTGTATACCATATTTCAGCGAAAAAACTGTTGCAATTTGAAAATACTATATTGTTAAAATAAAGTCAATATTAAGAGGTGCAAAATTAAAATTTTCGTAAAGCCTGAGTTAAGTTCTGGTAAAGTGATAATAAAGAAAAATTTGAATAGCTTACCCAAATCATAAGCTAAGAAAAGGTTTATTTTGCAGGAGTTTTTTAAGAATAAAAGACATGAAAAAAGGAACTGATTTCTCAGTTCCCTTAAGCAGCGCTAGAAGGATTCGAACCTTCAAATGACGGAGTCAGAGTCCGCTGCCTTACCGTTTGGCTATAGCGCTATATTCGCATCTTTTTTCGACGCGAATGTTATTATACATACTAAAGACGATTAAGTCAAGAACTTTTTACATCTTTTCCGGAGCTTTAAATCCGAGCATGTCGATTGCCTTGTTAAGCACCATTACTGTAAGCTTAAGAAGTGAAATATAGGAAGCCTTAAGTTCCTCATCCTCACACTTAAGAATCATTACATTGTGGTAGAAGGTATTAAAGTTATTTGATACCTCATAGATAAACTGGCAGATCTTGTGAGGTGCTGTCTCGTTGTAGGCCTGAAGTGAAGCCTCATTGAACCTAAGCAGTGAAAGACCGAGATTCTTTGCATCGGCACTTGATACTATAGCCTTCTCGATTCCCTCTGTGCTGTCCTTGCCATAAGCCCTGAGGATTGAATTGATTCTTACTATCGTATAGAGGATATACGGTCCGGTATTTCCCTCAAAGCTTGTGAAGCGGTCAATGTCAAAGATGTAATCCTTTGCAGCCTGGTTTGAGAGGTCACCGTACTTAAGTGCTGCAAGACCAACCGTCTGGCTGATTTCCCTTGCCTCCTCCTCACTTATCTCAGACTCATCCCTTGAAGCCCTGATCTTTGTGTAAACAGCTGTCTCGATATCATCGATAAGCTCCTCAAGCCTCATTACTCCGCCTGAACGTGTCTTGAACGGCTTTCCGTCCTTTCCGTTCATTGTTCCGAAACCGAGGAATGTAAGTCCCTGGTCTTCCTTTACGATGCCGGCCTTTCTTGCCACTCTGAAGAAAGACATATAGTGAAGTTCCTGTCTCTTGTCGGCTACATAAATGTAGTTGTCCGGCTTAAAGAGAAGCTCTCTTTCAACGAGTGTAGCAAGGTCTGTTGTTGCATAGAGCGAGGCTCCGTCAGACTTTCTGACGATACACGGAGGAATCTCCTTCTTGTCGCTTTCTTCCTTTATGTCAACCACGAGGGCACCCTGGTCCTCTCTGGCGATACCCTTTTCGATGAAACTGTCAATCATCTCAGGGATATACTTCTGCACATCAGACTCACCCTTCCAAAGCTCGAAGTTAACGCTTAAGTGCTCATAGTTCTTCCTAAGGTCAGCCTTTGAAAGCTCCATAATACGAATCCAGATTCTTGTGCATTCCTCATCGCCTGACTGAAGCTTTTTTGTAGCCTCAAGCGCCCTTGCCTTAAACTGAGCCGCCTCAGCTGTCGGGTTGCCGTCCTCATCTGTTTCCTTTGACTTCTTACTTGCAGCTGGATAAATCTCCTCAAGGTCACTAAGGGTAAACTCAGTCTGGTTTCTATCCTTAAGTTCCTCAATAATAAGTCCCATCTGAAGACCCCAGTCTCCGAGATGAACATCACCGATTGCATCCTGTCCGTGTGCAAGTGCGATTCTCTTAATTGCCTCACCGATAACGGCACTTCTTAAATGACCGATGTGAAGCGGCTTTGCAACGTTAGCTCCGCCGTAATCGACGATAACCCTCTTCTTCTCATCCTGGACGATTGAAAGGTTTTCATCCTTTGCCATCTCGTCAAGGTAAGAGGTTACGAAGCCGTTACCGAGGTCAATGTTAATAAAGCCGGGCATTACAGCCTCTGCCTTTGAGAATTCGCTTCTTTCCTTTAATAATGCCGCAACCTCGTTTGCGATATCGATTGGCTTCTTGCCAACCTTCTTAGCGAGAGCCATGGCTCCGTTACACTGATATTCGCAGATGTCCGGTCTGTTTGATACATTAACACGACCAAAGCCGGCTTCATAGCCGGCCTTGGTAAATGCATCATCGCATATGTTTGTAAGTATTTTTGTAATTAATTCCATTATACTCTCTTTAAGTACTCGCCTGTACGTGTATCGATCTGAACCTTGTCACCGATGTTAACGAAAAGCGGAACGTTGATCTGAACACCAGTCTCAACTGTAGCCGGCTTTGTTGCGCCTGTAGCTGTGTTGCCCTTGAAGCCTGGCTCTGTGTCAGAGATCTCAAGCTCTACGAACATCGGAGGCTCTACTGAGAATACTGATCCGTTGTATGAGCAAATCTTGCAGATGTCGCCTTCCTTAACGAACTTCATAGCCTCGCCAGCAAGCTCCTCTGTAAGACCAACCTGGTCATATGTCTCTGTGTTCATGTATACGAACTGGTCGCCATCCTTGTATGAGTACTGCATGTCAACTCTGTCAATACGAGCTGCCGGGAACTTCTCTGTAGGTCTGAAAGTCTTTTCTACAACACCACCGTTGATAACGTCTCTGAGCTTTGTTCTTACGAATGCAGCGCCCTTACCTGGCTTAACGTGCTGGAACTCAATGATCTGTAAAACCTGTCCGTCAATTTCTACTGTAATACCGTTTCTGAAATCACCTGCTGATACCATTTATATATCCTCCAAAATAAATAACGAAAATTACCGCGTATATGATACATTAAAACCGCTTAGTTTGCAAGAGTTTGAAAGGAATTTCAAGCAATCGTTTTAATTTAATGAGTGCGGTATCTGATGCCTTGTCAAGTGGTTCTGTGAGAATTGCCTCGATTCCGGCATTTTTTGCTCCCCACATGTCGGTGAAAATCTGGTCACCGACCGCTATGCACTCCGATTTTTTAAGTCCCATTCGCTCAACTGCCTCAAGCATCTTCTTAGGGCTTGGCTTATGCGCCTCATATGAATAAGGTACATTTACAGCCTCTGAAAAGCTTTTTGCACGCGGCTCATGGTTATTTGACACGATGTAGAGCTTAAAGCCCATTTCCTTTAGCTTATCGACGAGGCCCTTTGCCCTCTCGTCAGCCGGTGCATCATGCGGAACAAGCGTATTGTCAATGTCAAGGATTATTCCCTTTATTCCCTTATCTGTTAGCTTACTTAGGTCAATGTCATAAAGTGAATCTGCTCTATACATTATTTCTTCTTTCCGTTTCTTAAGAGCTTTCCAATTTCAGCCACGAAGCTCTCCGCATCCTTAAACTCCCTGTAAACGGAAGCGAATCTTACGTATGCAACCTCGTCGAGCTCCTTTAATTTCTGCATAACCTTCTCGCCGATTATTCTTGTTGTGACCTCTCTTTCGCCGAGTGAGAAAATCTCATTTTCGATTTCATCAATAGCCTTTGAAATCTCCTCTATTGATACCGGGCGCTTGTGGCAGGGCACAACCATTGAAGCCTCGAGCTTGTTTCTGTCATAGGCCTCCCTTGTGTCATCCTTTTTGATAACCATGAGCGGAATGGTTTCAAGCTTTTCATAGGTCGTGAATCTCTTTCCGCACTCCTCACACTGACGACGTCTTCTGATTGACGAATTGTCATCAGCAGGACGTGAATCGATTACCTTTGTGTCTTCAGCACTGCAAAATGGACATTTCATAAAGTCATCCTCCTACCCTGTGTGGTTATACTATATCGTCCGTTATTGTTACCGTTGATTCATTTATTGGATTATCGGCTGTCATTCTGATAATGTTTGCCGGCTCCTCTAAGGCTTCCTCTTCCCTTTTATCAGTACTTAGAGAAATCTCCTCTTCATTACTTTCGAAGATTGTCATCTGACCGGGCCACTCGTTCTCCTCGGGGCTGTAATCTATCTGACCCTCTACGGTGATTTCCTCCGGAGGAACAACTGTTCCGTTATCCTCTGAAGCCACCTTTTCAATAGGCTTTACTGCTTCCTCTATAGTTTCGGTCTTTTCGACTTTTTCTGTCTTTTTTTCCTCTTCGTGCTTATCATTTTCCTTTTTGATGATTACTGCAGAAGCCGCTGCCGCTGCAGCTGCTGTTGCCGTCGAAACTGTATTCACGAAGCTATTCTTCTTTTCCTTTGCCTTTTTCTCATTTCCAAGGTCAATGTCCTCAAAAACCTCCTCGTCATCCTCCCTCTCAACGGGTCCGTCCGGAGTCTTTCCATTCATTGCCCTGTATGCAGGGATAAGGTGTTCTTCCTTTCTGAGTGAGATGTAGAAGACCATGAGAGCTGCCTCAAAGTAAGGCAGAACCCAGAGTGCAGAAAGGCGGCTTATTGCAAGCACCGGTGCCCAGAAAAGGAATGAAAAATACCTGAACCAGATATATTTGATTTTCTTAAAGGCCGTGATCTTAAATGACTCCTTAAGCGCACCAAAGATTCCAACTGATGGTCTATCCACCATTATGATTCCCGCAAACGAGAATGCAAACTTAAGATATACCATCCAGAGAAGTGTTAGGGCCGCAACTGCGATAAGTGCGATGCTCCACGGCTCACCGATATACGCCGTCACGTAGTTATATCCCGTTGCCACGGCTGCCATATAGAGAAGCCCTGGAATCAGGAGGTTTAGCATAACAAGTATGTCACCCATCACATATGTGAATATGACCTTCCACGGATGTGAGCCCGGCATAAAGGCATAAAAGATATCTGATGAATTTGTCTTTTCACCGAGGCAGAGCCTGAGGATTATCTTCCTTCTTGAGATTGAAAGCCATACCGAAAGAACGATTGCAAAGACTGCAAGAAGCACATAGATTACAACTCCCGCGATCCCAACCTCCGGTATAGGTCTGTAGCCCTGCTGGATAACCCTCAGATCGAGTCCCATGTTGTTAAGGACAAAGCCCGAATCAACATTGAAGGCAGCGATGAGAAGCGAAAACATTGCAAGCATGAATACGATAAACTCTGTCATGAATGAAAGAAGGTATGCTGCAAATACGGTTCCGTAATTGGGAAGAAGTGTTTCCCTGGCAAGTCCCTTTATCTGTCTAATCTTAAGCATCAGAAACCTCCTATTCCAAACTGTCTGAGAAAGCTGCCGATATTAAAGAGCATGTCATTAATATTGAAGACGCTGAAATACTTAACCGCGAAGGATGCGATAAGGAAGGTAAGCATGGCAGTCATGAGCATTCCGATAATCGAAAGCCAGATGCCGGCCTTTGCCTGGCCGTTCATTCTGTATGCTCCCCTTGAAAGACACGCAAATGCGATTGAAAGAATTGCAAGCGGCACGCTTACGAAAAAGAGGATGCTGAAAAGTATCGAAAAAATTCCGACGAGCACCGATGCAAGCGAGAGGCCGTTATTATCAGCTGTTTTGTTTCTGTTCATTACCGTGTTCCTTTCATAAAACGGATTAAAAACAACTATTCATACTAATACTACAATATATTGTGGTTTAATTCAAGATATTTCATCAAACGATAACTATATATGAGAAGAAATAAGATTTTTTGACATAAACAGGATCATTCATTGGATTCGTCAGAGAGACCTCGCGCAACTTTAGCTTCTTAAGCGCGAACGGTCCTCTGACGAATCCTATATAAAAACTCATTTGTCTATTTCAGTGTACAGGAAATTAACAAAAAAAAGGCCGAGTCCTAAGACCCAGCCTTTGATTTGTTGATATTTAGTTGTGATTAGTCAAGAGCTACTACAGCGCCGTCATACTTCTGTGCGATGAAGTTCTTAACCTCGTCAGAGTGAAGAACCTTAACGAGCTTCTTAACCCACTCCTCGTTCTCGCTTCCTGCCTTAACAGCGATGATGTTGCCGTATGTCTGAGCACCGATTGATGCTGCATCCTCGATTGCAAGTGCATCAGCGATGTTGATGCCAGCCTGGATAGCGTAGTTACCGTTCATTACAGCGTACTCTACAGATTCAAGTGACTTTGCGATCTGTGCTGCCTCAAGCTCTACGATGTCAAGGTTGTAAGGATTCTCAACGATGTCCTGCTTTGTAGCTGTAAGGCCTGCACCCTCCTTAAGCTTGATGATGCCCTGTGCCTCGAGAAGAAGAAGTGCTCTTGCCTCGTTTGTTGTATCGTTAGGAACTGCTACCTTGTCGCCGTCAGCGATGTCAGCGATAGCTGCCTTCTTAGCTGCGAACATTCCGAATGGCTCGTAGTGGATGATGCCTGCAGATACGATGTGTGTTCCCTTCTCCTCGTTGAATGAATCAAGGTAAGGAACGTGCTGGAAGTAGTTTGCCTGAAGGTCGCCAGACTCAAGTGATGTGTTCGGAAGAACATAGTCTGTAAACTCAACAACCTCGATGTTTACGCCTTCCTTTGCGAGTGCTTCCTTAGCGAAGTTAAGGATCTCAGCATGTGGTGTTACAGATGCTCCGATCTTGTAAACTGCTGCTTCCTTCTTTGCTCCACAACCTGTAAGAGCTGCTACTGCGAGTACTGATGCTAATAAAACTGCTAATACTTTTTTCATGATCATTTTCTCCTTTTATCAATTGCATTTGCTGACCTCATCCATACCTCCTGTATAATCTGGGTAATGAGAATGAGAAGAAATGTTGCTACTAACATGACGCCCATCTGCCAGCGGTAATATCCGTAGTTGGCTGCTATTGCGCCAAGTCCGCCGCCGCCCGTCATGCCGGCCATTGCCGTATAACCGAGTACTGTTGTCATTACGATTGCTGCTCCGATAAGCAATGATGGCTTTGCCTCCGGAAGAAGAACCTTGTAGACTATCTGCCACGGGCTTGCGCCCATTGACTTTGCCGCCTCGATGACTCCCCTGTCTACCTCCTTTAAGGAGCTCTCTACCATTCGTGCTATATATGGTGCTGCCGAAGCAGTAAGCGGCGGGATGATTGCTATCGAACCGATCTGTGTTCCAACGAGTGCCTTCGTTACAGGAAGCATCAGGAACAGTAAAATGATGAACGGTACCGATCTGAAAACATTTATTATGACTCCCAAAACATCATGTACGGGCTTTATCGGGTTAACTCCGTCAGCGTCCGTTACAATGAGGATGACTCCGAGCGGTATTCCGAGGACATATGCAAGTCCCGTTGACACAACTGTCATATAAAGTGTTTCGAGAATTCCCTTCCACATAAGTGGAACCATTTGTGAAAAACTCATGACTTCACCTCCTCGAATTTAACTGCCCTTGCCTTAAGGAAGCTTATGATGTCGGCCTGCTGGATGCTGTCCTCGGGAAGCTCTATTACCATCTGTCCGACTGTCCTTCCCTCAACCTGGTTAAGGTTTGCAAATACGATGTTTACTGAAGCGTTACACTGCTTTGAAAGTGCCGAGATAATCGGCTCCCCGTATGTCGAACCCTCGAATACGAGTCTGAGCTTCCTTGCTCCCTCAAGGTGCTCATGAATTTCATCATGCCTTGAATCATCTCCAAGGATAAGCCTTCTTCCTATCGGTGTCTTTGGTGAAGCAAATATCTGGCTTACAGGTCCCGTTTCGGCGATGTGGCTTGAATCGATGATTGCAACCTTGTCACAGATAGCCTCGATAACCTTCATCTCATGTGTGATTACGATTACCGTAACACCCATCTCCTTGTTGATCTTCTTCAAGAGCTCAAGGATCTGCTTTGTTGTCTTCGGGTCAAGTGCGCTTGTTGCCTCGTCACAGAGGATTACCTCCGGATCGCTTGCGAGCGCCCTTGCGATTGCAACTCTCTGCTTCTGGCCTCCGGAAAGCTGTGACGGATAAGCCTTAGCCCTGTCATCGAGCCCTACGATTTTAAGAAGCTGCATTGCCTTTTCCTCTGCCTTCTTCCTGTCTGTTTTGACAAGCTCGAGCGGGAAGGTTACATTCCTTAAAACGTTTCTCTGCTCCAAGAGATTGAACTGCTGGAAAATCATGCTCATCTCTCTTCTTGAAGCCCTCAGGTCCTTTTGTGAAAGTGTTCCGAGGTTCTTGCCCTTAAAGATTACAGAACCGCTTGTCGGCTCCTCGAGAAAGTTGATACATCTGACAAGTGTTGATTTGCCCGCACCGGATAATCCGATAATTCCGAAGATTTCGCCCTTTTCGATTTGAAGGTTAATGTCATCAAGTGCCGTTACGCTGCCGTTTGAGGTAGTGAAGGTCTTGCCCATTCCCTTTAATTCTATTATTACGGACATTCGTGTTCCTCCTAAGAAAAAAGCCGTGGTCTGCTAGACCACGGCCATGTATACAACACACAGATTCGATCTTTTACAGACTCTTGTTTCGCGCACCCCAATTGCGCATGCCCATAGTCATGCACATCATCATCATATCCATCATTGAGTTGCGATAAATAGTCATGATCGACTCCTTACTTTCAAAAACTTGTGTATATCCTAAACCAAAACAAGGCTATTGTCAACAGTTATTTTTGACATAACTTTCTGTTATGATTTACAAATGCATTGTATATATTAGACAAATACCCCTTACGGCACATCCTGATTAACCTCAGAGGCAGGTACCTCGAGCTTTTCAAGATGGTTTAAAAGCTTCTTTACATACTTGAATACAGAAGCATAGTAGAAGCCGTCCGCGATTCTCTCGTCTGTATTGAAGGTATAGTTGATATACTTCTTCTTTACAACAGTGCCGTCCTTCTGTAATTCGTTAACCGCATACTTTGATCCGAAGGAGCAGAAAACGGGAAGGTTACCGAAGTCGTAAAGATGGTGAACTATCGGCTCGATTCCAAGTGAAGCCATCGATGTAAAGAAAATCGATGCATGGAACGGACTTACCTCTAAGAGGAAGGCTGGAAGAAGTCCGAAATAGTCCATTATCCTTATGATGGCAACAAGAATTGTGAGAAGCGGTCCAGGGATATATGAGAAAAGCTTTGCAATCTTATCGAAGTCACTGTCTCCGATCGGCTTTTTCTTAACCCTGTCGATTTCGGCATCGAGCTTCTCATAGATATCGAAAATCGTGTCATACGGTGTAAGGTGAAGCTTTATTACTGAATCCTCACCCTCAACTGTCATCGAGTTCTTTACAACCATGCAGAACTGGATGTCATTTCCCCTTGAGTAAACCTTCTGTCCCGCAAGGAAACGGTTGAGTGCAGGATATTTGGCAACAGCCTTTACATAGGCAGCCAGGAAAACATGGGTGATGTTTATGTTTTTGTAGCCCTGTGCCTTCTTTTCAGCCAGATACTCATCGATCTTTGTCATGTCGATTGAATCCTGGATGTGGTTTGAGGCATCCTGTCTTGTAGGCATGATGTAGGCCGAAACCTGTGTTACGACACCGAGTGTCCTTACCCTTCTTCCGTCAATCCTGTCTCCCCATGTCGGATGGTATTTTCCGTCGAGGTGGATTCTCATTGCAAACATGAGAAGGATAACCGAAACTATCATTAAAACATCGGGAAGTGCCGCATAGACGGTACTGAAGGAATAGCCATAATATGTGTTTGCAAGGTCCCATGCCTTAAAGGCATATGAGATTATGAGCACAATCCAGAGGACTATCCTCTTTCCTATTTTTCCCGAAACAACCTCTGTATAAAAGATACCTGTAGCCATATAGAGAACACCATAAAGAATCTTTGTCTTTAAGGAGTCTGCACCGAGAAGCTTCTCTATAAAGAAATACAGCATAAACATGCCAAAAGGTATCGCTGTCTTATACAGCTTCTCATCTCCGTTAATGAGGATGATGAGGACAAACCATACCGATGCGATGACGGGCATTGTGACTAGCCAGAAGGTATAGTCCTTAAGCACCCCTGCACCGGCTGCCCTTGCAAATACGAGCCTCACTATGAGGGAAGCGAGCATCGCAAGGACCGTGAGCCACGTAAAAGCATTTTTACGGCTCACATAATAACTTACTTTTCTTTCCATATTTCTCCCCTATTTCTTGGCGGTCAGAAAAATCCCCGTTTTCCTGCCGCAGGTTCAAAAAAGGCGAGGTTAACCCTCGCCCATAGGCGCTCCGAACTCCGAGAGCTCAAGTCCCTCGTTTCTTTCAAGCACCATTCTTACACTCCATTCATGTGCGAACAGAAGCAACGGGTCACCCTTAAGATTGGCAACCTTCTTCATGTCGGATGTTCCATTGATAGCATCAATGTCAACACTCTCAGGGTGATTGATCCATCTGACATGCTCATATGGAAGCTGCTCGAGAGCAACCTCAACGTTGTACTCACTCTTTAACCTGTAGGTAAGTACCTCAAACTGAAGGACGCCGACTACGCCGACGATAATCTCCTCCATGCCTGAATTAAGCTCCCTGAAGATCTGGATTGCGCCTTCCTGTGCAATCTGCATTACGCCCTTAAGGAACTGCTTCCTCTTCATGGTATCAATCTGCTTGCATCTTGCAAAATGCTCAGGTGCAAAGGTCGGGATACCGTCGAAGCGGAATTTTTTATTAGAAAGACACAGCGTATCTCCGATGGAATAGATGCCCGGATCAAAGACACCTATAATGTCGCCCGCATATGCCTTATCTATGATCTGACGCTCATCAGCCATCATCTGTGTCGGCATGGTGAGTCTTATCTTTCTGCCACCCTGTACGTGGTTAACCTCCATGCCTGCATCATATTCTCCAGAACAGATACGCATGAAGGCAATACGGTCACGGTGGGTCTTGTTCATGTTTGCCTGAATCTTAAATACAAATGCCGAGAATTCCTCATTGAACGGGTCGATGATTCCCTGGTCCGATTTTCTCGGAAGCGGCGGGATTGTCATCTTGAGGAAATGCTCAAGGAACGGCTCTACACCAAAGTTTGTGAGTGCTGAACCAAAGAATACCGGGCTGAGCTTTCCATTCTGAACCTTCTCAAGGTCAAGCTCGTCAGCTGCTCCGTCAATAAGCTCAATGTCCTCCATGAGCTTCTGGTAGTTGATTACGCCGATAACATCCTGAAGGTTCTCATCATCGATGCTGTACTCCGATGACTCAAGCTCCTTGGCACCGCCCATCTCAGCCTTAAAGGTAATGATCTTTCTTGTATCACGCTCATATACGCCCTTAAAGTTCTTACCACAGCCGATGGGCCAGTTTACCGGTGATGTATGGATGCCGAGAACGTCCTCAATCTCAGAAAGAAGGTCGAACGGGTCCCTTGCCTCACGGTCAAACTTGTTGATGAATGTGAAAATCGGAATGCCTCTCATGACACAGACCTTGAAAAGCTTGATGGTCTGTGCCTCAACACCCTTTGAACCGTCGATTACCATGACTGCTGAATCGGCTGCCATAAGTGTACGGTATGTATCCTCCGAGAAGTCCTGGTGTCCCGGTGTGTCAAGGATGTTGATAACCTTGCCGTTGTAAACAAACTGCATGGCTGATGATGTAACGGAAATACCTCTTTCCTTCTCAATCTCCATCCAGTCAGAAACCGCATGCTTAGCGGCCTTTCTTCCCTTTACAGTACCCGCAAGGTTGATTGCTCCGCCGTAAAGGAGGAACTTCTCAGTAAGTGTTGTCTTACCTGCATCAGGGTGCGAAATAATCGCAAATGTTCTTCTCTTTTCTATTTCAGCTGTTCTGTCAATACCCATTATCCGATTCCCGTTTTTTTGATTCGTTTGATTTATGTTAACTATTTATTTTACAAAGCCCATTTCCCTAAGGTATCTTCCAAGAGCATCCTGCCAGGTTGGAAGAGGCTCAAAGCCCTCCTTAATGAGCTTGGACTTATTTAGGCGTGAATTAAACGGCCTCATTGCCTTTGAAAGACCATACTCACTTGTGGTAACAGGGCTTACCGTCATCTTTTCGATTCCGGCCTGCCTGAAGATTTCACATGCAAAGTCGTACCAGCTAATGTATCCGCCCTCATTTGTTGCGTGATAGAAGCCGTACCTCTCGGTTTCATTTATGTCAACCAATAGCCTTGCAAGGTCATATGTATAGGTCGGTGTTCCGATCTGGTCGCACACAACCCTTAAGGAGTCATGGTTTTCGCTTAGCCTTATCATTGTCTTTATGAAGTTGTTGCCGTTTCTTCCAAATACCCAGGCAATTCTTACGATAAAGAACTTTGAAAGCTTTGATACCGCCTTTTCACCAAGAAGCTTTGTCTCGCCGTAGTAATTAAGCGGCTCATACTCCTTACAGTCAGGCTCCCAGGGCTTATCTCCCTGTCCGTTAAAGACATAGTCAGTGCTTAGATATGTAAGCGGGATGTCATACTCACTGCAGCAGCGTGCAATGTTTTCAGTTCCCGTCACGTTGATTGCATAAACCTTTTCCTTATTTTCCTCATCCTCCGCCGCATCAACCGCAGTCCATGCCGCGCAGTGGATAACCTTATCTGGCTTAGTCGCATCAAAGAGAGCCTTAACAGCCGCAGCGTCCGTGATGTCACAGTTTACATAACTGTGTGCTGTCTCTCCGAGTGCCTCCATCCTTTCGCCGTAAGCCTCAGGCGAAAGAATGTCTGTTCCCACAGCCTCAAAGCCTCTATTATTAAGTTCGTTCATGAGGTCGTGTCCAAGCTGGCCACCGACACCTGTTATAAGATACATCTTTTCTCCTTTTATTTAGAGCACGTCGTCTGCGTCCCATCCCTCATTTGTCTTAACGAGGAAGGTCCTGCAGCCTGCTGCCTCACCGGCCTCAATGTCCCTCCTCGAATCACCTACGATTACGGACTGTGAAAGGTCGATGTTAAATCTTTCTGCCGCCCTTAAAAGCATGCCGGGCTTTGGCTTCCTGCAGTCGCATACGATTTTTAGTTCCTTTACCTCTCCCTCAAAGCCACTGTCGGGGTGATGAGGGCAGAAGTAAATCGCATCGAGGTATGCTCCCTCTTTTCCAAGCTCCGTTTCAAGTTTTTTGTGCATCCTCGAAAGCTCTTCAAGGCTCATCTCTCCCCTTGCTATTACGGGCTGGTTTGTGACAACCACAGCAAGGTAACCTGAACGGTTGATTTTTCTTATATTTGAGGCAGTCCACGGAAGAAGCTCAAACTCCTCAGTATTATTGCAAAAGCCCACTTCCCTGTTAAGGACTCCGTCCCTGTCGAGGAATACTGCCCTTTGCTTATTCTTTAAATTCCTTGCACTGACGATTCCCTTTTTGATGTCATCTGCGACCTGGTTAAACCTCTCGGGTGTTCCCATGTCCTTAACATACTCGGGGCTCTCATAGGCAAACATGACGCCTTTACCAGAAAGCGGCTTTAAGAGGTCCTTATCGAGATCGATCTTTGCCTTTCCCTCTACCCTCTCCTTAGCCATCTCGAGTACCCTCGGGCTTATCACATGAAGGCCTGCATTTACGAGGTTCCTGTAGAATTCCGGCCTCTCGTCTGTCTTACTGAGCCACTCCTTAACCGCTCCGTCGCCGTCCGTAATCAGAAGGCCTGAATCGTACGGATGTGAGTTTGGATGTGCGAACAGTGTGACAAGCGCGTTCTTTTCCTGATGGTATTTAACAAACCTGTTAAAGTCTATATCGAATACCGCATCAGCATTTAGAAGCAGGAAATCCTCAGTTAATTTCGATTTTAACCTAAAAAGTGCTCCTGCACTTCCAAGAGGTTCGTTTTCCTCGAAATATTCTATATTTACGCCAAGCCTCGAGCCATCCCCGAAGCCCTCAATTATCTTCTCACGAAGATATGAAACAGTTAGTATAAAGTCGGTAAAGCCCTGTTCCTTAAGTGAAAGAATTTCCCTCTCAAGAACAGGTACTCCTTCAATCCTTATCATTGGTTTTGGAACATCCGGGGCAATCTCCCTGATTCTTGTTCCAAAGCCGCCCGCCATTATCACAACCTTCATAACAGCATCTCCCGGGTCACTTGATTTCCTCTAATGTTTCGGGAACATAGTAAAGAACCTTTGTTCCCGCGTTTTCAAAGCCAAACGGAACATACATGAGTCCCTCCATGGCCCTTCTTATCGCCTCGTGCCTTTCAGGCTCTGCATAGAATACAAAGAATCCTCCGCCGCCTGCACCAAGGAGCTTTCCCCCGAGTGCCCCGGCCTTAATGCCCTTTTCGTAAATCATGTCGATTCCGTCAGTTGTGACCTTTGAGCCTGTGTTTCTCTTAAGCCTCCAGGTTGTGTCAAGAAGCCTTCCGAAATCACTTAAGTCACCGGACCCTAGGATTTTCTCTGCCTCAGGCACAAGTGAAAGCATCTCACGAAGCTCCTTTGTCCTGTCCCTGCCGTCCTTATTTGCCTTCTGGACATCTGATGAAAACCTTGTAAAGCCCGTAAAGAACATGAGAAGGTTGCCCTCAAGCTCCTTCTTCCTGTCATTTGAAATATCAACCGGGGTAACAGTATAGCCGTTATCCTTAAATTCAATCTTATTGAAGCCGCCGTATGATGCCGCTATCTGGTCCTGCCAGCCGCCTGCCTCGGCGCAAAGGTCTCTTTCAAGGTGAATCGCCTCATCTGAAAGACGCCTTTTTCCCGCGAGGTCCTCATCAAGCCTGTGTCCCTTAAGTGCATGGAACGCATTAAGCATTCCGACAGCAAATGACGAGCTTGTTCCAAGACCGCTTCTTGCGGGAAGATCCGCCTCGTATGTAATTCTAAGCTCCTCCATCCTGAGCATCTGCATCGCATTCCTTACTGCAGGATGTTCGATATCCGCAATGTCGGTAACCCTCTCGATTCTCGAATAGCTTAACTCTGTCGAGTAATCGAAGAATCTCGGAAGGTGTCTTACCGTGACATAGCAATACTTATCAAAGGTGGAACTTATGACAGCGCCGCCGTTCTCGTTAAAGAACTCTGGCATGTCCGTTCCTCCTCCGAAGAATGACATTCGAAACGGGGTTCTTGTTATAATCATTTTTTCCTGTTCTTTCTTCTTTCGATAGCTTCCTTAGGCTCAGCCTCAGCAAGCTTTCTCTCTCTTCTTTCCTTAATGTGTGTCGGAATCTCTGTGATTTCTCCGGCATCCTTAAGTGCTTCCCTTGTAAGTACAGGGCCGACGAGCTCGTAGATTAATACGCTGAAAAGAATTATGTTTCTGATAAGCGCACCCTCCGCGCCAAGCTCCTGTGCCGTAAGACACATGCCAAGCGCAACTCCGGCCTGTGGTAAAAGTGTGATACCGAGGTTCTTGACAACCTTCGGTGAACATCCTGTATATTTTGCAGCCTCTCTTGTTCCAAGATACTTACCGGCACTTCTTGCCACGATGTAGATGACACCGATTAAAACAAGCATTGCATTGCCGAAGATTTCAAGACGAAGCTCTGCACCGCTAAGTACAAAGAAGGTGCAAAGAAGCGGGCTTGACCATTTGTCGGCCCTCTCCATGATTTCCTCTGAAAGAGGACAGAAATTGCAAAATACTGTTCCAAGCATCATGCATGTAAGAAGTGATGAGAAGCCGATTGTTACAGGTCCCACCTCAAACTCAAGTGATGCAAGTGCCACTGTAAGTACGATAAATACAATCGTCATTGAAAGACGGTTTGTATTTGAATGGAAAATCTTCTCAAGCTTTGTGAGTATAGCCGCACATATGATTCCGAGAAGAAGTGACATCACAATCTCGATAAGAGGATCGAAAATGATTGAGATAACGTTAATCTGTCCGCTTGAGATAACCTTTGCGATACCAAATGATACGGCAAAAAGAACAAGGCCCACTGCGTCATCGAGTGCAACGATTGGTAAGAGGAGGTCTGTGAGTTCACCCTTTGCCTTATACTGTCTTACTACCATGAGTGTCGCAGCCGGTGCTGTTGCCGATGCAATTGCACCAAGTGTGATGGCCTGCGGAAGTGTGAGAAGGTCAGGTCTTAAGAGGTGGAAGCATACAAGAGCCACATCTACAAAGAGTACGGCAACAAGTGCCTGTACAATACCGATGATTACGGCCTGGCGTCCTGTCTTTTTAAGGCTCTCGAGTCTGAACTCGCTTCCGATTGAAAAGGCGATAAAGCCCATTGCGATGTTACTGATGATGTTGAAGCCCTCAACCTGCTCATATGTATTAAAGCCAAGTCCCTGGATTCCGAGTCTTCCGAGGAAGAACGGTCCGATTAACACACCTGCCACAAGAAAGGCTGTTACATCGGGAAGGTTCCAGCGCTTTAAAAGTCTTGTCATCATGAGGCCGGCAAATACTGCCACGCCGAGGTTAAGTAATATTGTTGTCATGTATATCATCTCCTGTCGGTAAAAATCCAAACGCATATTCTATCACAATTGAAAACGTTTGTATATGATGATAATAATGAAACATTTACCTATATTTTCTATTCTTTTGTCTATATTTTACACCCTTCCGCAGGTGCGTCCTTAAGCGTCCCTTTACGGCTTTTTCCTTATTGAATAGCCGAAGGTTCCGAGCTTCTCACCGAGTGCATAGTAGGCCCCGTGAGAATATGCTATGAGGTCAGCCTTTTCGAGGTTGAACCTGCCCTTTTCGTCAAAGTATTCCTCACTTGCATTTATTGCAACCACCTCTGCAAGGAAGCAGTCATGCGAGCCAAGGCGCTTTACCTCCGTAACCCTGCATTCGATGTTTACGGGGCACTCCTTTATAATAGGAACATTTACAACCTGGCTTCTCATCGGTGAAAGACCTGTAAGCTTCCATTTGTTAACATCACGTCCGCTTGTTACACCGCAAAGGTCAGTCTCCCTCACAAGACTTCTTGTTGTGAGGTTTATGACGAATTCACCTGTCTCCTCTATCATGTGGTGGCTGAATCTTTCAGGTCTTATGCTTACATATGCCATGGCGGGGTCAGAGTTTATTGTTCCCGTCCATGCGGCGGTTATCAGGTTACTCTTTCCGTCCCTTCCCGCAACACTAATAATGGCTGCCGGCACCGGATAAACCATGTTGCCTGGCTTCATGCTTATTTTAGCCATAAGAACCTCCGAAATTTAATCATATACATAGTCAATTCTACCATACATTATGTATCTTTGCCAAATGGCTTTTTGCTTTTTATGCCATGTTTTAGCTTATTTATTGGTTTGTTGCGCAGTTTTTTTTAAAAGCCGTGTCCTATTGTTGTAGTTGTAGAAATATACGCATTATCACAACTGTTTTGTTGTGGTCTTTTGGACCATAAAACTGTTTGTTTTTATATATAAAGGGGAGTACATTAGCCTTAGATAATTTGCAAATTAACAACTCGGAGGATCCAATGAGAGAAATCAAAAGTGAAGTAATCACAAAAGCCGTAAGAGACCTTTGCATAGAAGCAAATTCATTTCTTCCGGCAGACATCAAAAACAAAATCAACTGTGCATGCGAGAACGAGCCATGGCCGCTCGCAAAGTCAATTCTCGGAATAATCAAGGAGAATTTTGAGATTGCAGAGGAAAATCACGTACCTGTATGCCAGGATACCGGAATGGCATGTGTATTCGTAGAAATCGGCCAGGAGGTTCACGTTGACGGTAACCTCGAGGACGCAATCCATGAGGGTGTACGCCAGGGCTATACAGAGGGCTTCCTTCGTAAGAGCGTTGTCCGTGACCCACTTGACAGGGTGAACACAGGCGACAACACACCGGCAATGATCTATTACAGCATCGTTCCGGGTGACGGCTTCAATCTCACAGTTGCACCAAAGGGCTTTGGTTCTGAGAACATGTCACAGATTAAGATGTTAAAGCCTTCAGACGGCCTTCAGGGCGTTAAGGATTTCGTACTTAAGGTGGTTGAGGATGCAGGTCCAAACCCGTGTCCGCCTATCGTAGTCGGTGTCGGCATCGGTGGAACCTTTGACAAGGCAGCATTCCTTGCAAAGAAGGCACTTATGCGTAACTCCGATGTAAGAAACGAAAAGAAATTCTATGCCGACCTTGAGGAGGAGCTTCTTGAGAAGATCAATGCCAAGGGAATCGGACCGCAGGGCGTAGGCGGCAGGACAACATGTCTTGCAGTTAACATCGAGGAAATGCCAACACACATCGCAGGACTTCCGTGTGCAGTAAACATCAACTGCCATGTAACACGTCACGCATCTACCACACTTTAAGGAGGAACAGTCATGATTAAAAGAATCACAACACCGCTTACAGTGGAAAAGGTAAGAGATTTAAAGAGCGGTGACGACGTACTTATCACAGGAACAATCTACACAGCCAGGGACGCAGCCCACAAGAGACTCTGTGAGCTTCTTGCAGAGGGAAAGCCGCTTCCATTCGATGTAAAGGATTCAATCATTTATTATGTTGGTCCGACTCCCGCAAAGGAGGGGCAGGCAATCGGTTCAGCCGGTCCCACAACCTCCTACAGAATGGATGCCTACTCTCCTGCCATGATAGCTGCTGGCGAGACAGGAATGATCGGTAAGGGAAAAAGAGGTCCTGAGGTTATCGAGGCAATGAAGAAGCACGGTGCCGTATACTTCGGAGCAATCGGAGGCGCAGGCGCATACCTCAGCCGCTGCATCAAGAAGGCAGAGATCGTCGCATATGAGGATCTTGGTTCAGAGGCAGTAAGAAGGCTTGAGGTCGTTGACTTCCCCGCATTCGTAATCATTGACAGCGAGGGAACAAATCTTTATGAAACAGGACGCAGGGAATACCTGGAGTCCGAAAAATAAATTTTTAAGGGAATTAAATTTAGGAGAGGAATTATGGAGAAAAAGAAAATCGTCATCGGTGTTATAGGTGCTGATGTTCATGCAGTGGGTAATACCATTCTGAACAGGGCCTTCACCGATGCCGGATTCGATGTTACAAATCTCGGCGTACTCGTGCCGCAGGAGGAGTTCATCGAAGCCGCTGTTGAAGTAGGTGCCGATGCAATTCTCGTATCGTCACTTTACGGACAGGGAGAAATCGACTGTACCGGAATGAGGCAGAAATGTGATGAGGCAGGACTCAAGAACATTCTCCTCTACGCAGGCGGAAACCTCGTAGTTGGAAAGGTGCCGGCTGATGAAATCGAGCGCCGTTACAAGGAGCTTGGTTTTGACAGGGCATTTCCTCCGGGAACAGATCCAAAGGTGGATATTGAACTCTTAAAGAAGGATCTTGGAATAGCATAATCATGGCAAAGGTATTACTTATCGATTTTGGAAGTACATACACAAAGGTAACAGCTGTTGACACGGATACCGAAGAGGTTCTTGGCACTGCCCAGTCGTTTACAACAGTTGAAACTGATATCAATGAGGGTCTTAACAATGCCCTTTTGAAGCTTCGTGAGAAGATTGGAGAAATCGCATTCGACAAACAGCTCGCATGCTCTTCCGCTGCAGGCGGCCTCAGGATGGTTGCCATCGGGCTTGTTCCCGACTTAACGGCAAAGGCTGCCAAGCAGGCTTCTCTCGGTGCAGGCGCAAAGGTCATTAAGACATACTCATATGAGCTTACAGACGGAGACCTTAACGAGATTGACGAAATCAACCCCGATATCCTGCTTCTTTGCGGTGGAACTGACGGCGGCAACAGGGAAAACATCATCTATAACGCCGGAATTCTTGCAAAAAGCAAACGAAGCTTCCCGATCATTATCGCCGGAAACAGAAATGCCGCTGACGAGTGCGCAGAGCTACTAAAGGACAAGCAGACAACTGTCTGTGAAAATGTCATGCCGCGTCTTGACATTCCAAACGTTGCTCCTGTGCAGGAGGAAATAAGGGCACTCTTTTTAAAGCAGATTGTTAAGGCCAAGGGTCTTACAGAGGCTGAAAACCTCATCAAGGGAATCCTGATGCCAACCCCTTCAGCAATGCTTACTGCAATGAAGCTTCTTGCAAAGGGAACAAAGTCAGAGCCCGGAATCGGCGACCTTCTCGGAGTCGATGTCGGCGGTGCCACAACAGACATTTATTCAATGTCCTTTGGCTTCCCGACAAACGGAATGACGGCACTTAAGGGCCTTAGGGAGGACTATGCAAAGAGAACAGTTGAAGGCGATATCGGAATGAGGTATTCGATTCACGGCATAGTTGAGGCTGAGGGTGTCTCAAGAATCTGCGAGCTTTCGGGGCTTGATGAGGACAGGATAAACGAAATAGTTGATTACCTTGGTACACATACATATGTTCTTCCAGACGGAGCCGGTATTGAGGGAGACACACTTCCAGGTACTGATTTCACAACGGACGAGCTTAAAAGGCTTGACTTTGCACTTGCCTCCACTGCGATTGAGGCAGCAGTCACAAGACACGCTGGAAGGCTTGAGGAATATTACACTCCGATGGGCGTAAGCTATATGCAGACAGGCAAGGATCTTTCAAAGGTAAGTAATGTTGTAGTTACAGGAGGCGCACTTATTCATACAACCCGCACGGCGGAGATTGCATCACATGCCCTCTATTCTATAAGAACACCGATGTCGCTTAAGCCAAAGCAGGCTGACATCCTGGTTGACAGAAAATACATCCTGGCTTCCATGGGACTTCTTTCCACGGAATATCCGGATATCGCTCTCAGAATTATGAAAAAGGAGCTTATTAAAGATGAATAACGAGATTAAGAACGTAAAATGGTCAGACGATTTATTTTACAAGACACAGAAGGAAGTCCTTGCAACATGGGAAACAGGTAAGGGCGTAGATTTCCAGAAGGGTGTCGATTTCCATAAATCACTTCCTGATGACAGGGTTTTCTCAAAGAAACTCAACAAGGCAAAGGCTGAGGGAAGAACACTTATCCAGCCAAGGGCAGGTGTAGGTCTTATCGAGAACCACATCAAGCTCATGCAGCACCTCGAGAAGGAGGGCGAGGCTGACCTTCTTCCGACAACAATCGACTCATACACACGTCAGAACCAGTACGAGAACTGTGCTGAGGGTATTAGACGTGAGAAGGAAGGAATGGCAAATGGAAACTTCCATCCTTTCCTTAACGGCTTCCCCGCTGTTAACCACGGCGTTGAGGGTTGCCGCGAGGTAGTTAACTCAGTTAACGTTCCGCTTCAGATCCGTCACGGCACACCTGATGCACGTCTTCTTGCAGAGATTGCCCTTTGCGGCGGATATACATCATACGAGGGCGGCGGAATTTCCTACAACATTCCTTATGCAAAGTCTATTCCGATTGAGCAGACAATGTATGACTGGCAGTATATCGACCGTCTTACAGGCATCTATGAGGATGCAGGCGTTATGATTAACCGTGAGCCATATGGTCCTCTTACAGGCACTCTCGTACCACCATGTATCTCACACGCAGTTGCAATCATCGAGGCACTCGTTGCCGCTGAGCAGGGCGTTAAGAACATCACAGTTGGCTACGGACAGCTCGGAAACCTCATCCAGGACGTAGCTGCAATCCGTTCACTCGACAAGCTTACAAACGAGTACCTTCAGAAATTCGGATACACAGACGTAAACGTAACAACAGTTCTCCACCAGTGGATGGGCGGATTCCCTGCTGACGAGGCAAAGGCATTCGGCGTTATCGGCTGGGGAAGTGCCGCAGCAGCATTATCAAAGGCAACAAAGGTTATCGTAAAGAGCCCGCACGAGGCAGCAGGCGTTCCTACAGCAGAGGCAAACGCAGCAGGTCTTCGCTGCACAAAGCAGGTTGTTACAATGCTTTCAGAGCAGGTTGTTACAGGCTCTAGGGTTGACAAGGAAGAGGCCATCATCGTTGAAGAAACACGCTGCATCCTTGACAAGTGCATCATCCTCGGTAAGGGTGACTGGTGCCAGGGTGCTATCGCAGGAATCAATTCGGGTGTTATCGATATCCCGTTTGGTCCTGCAAAGTGTAACGCAGGTCTCATGCTTCCTGCACGTGACCTTGACGGTGCCGTTCGTATCCTCAACATGGGTAACCTTCCGTTCACTGAGAACCTTAAGACCTTCCACGCTGACAAGCTTCAGAAGAGGGCTAAGGAGGAAAAGAGAGAGGTTTCATTCCAGATGACAGTTGACGATGTATTCGCCGTTGGTCTTGGACATCTTGTTGGAAAGCCTGATCTCAGATAATAAACACAAGGGTATGCCGCAAACCGGCATACCCATAAAAAAGAAAGTTGATTTTTAATCAAGGAGAATTATTATGAAAATTGTTGATGTTGTATGTGCACCGGGAAGAACAGGTTTCTATTTCGATGACCAGAAGGCTATCAAGGCCGGAGCAAAGAGCAACGGCGCAGCTTACGTTGGAACACCGGTAACTCCGGGCTTCACAAGCATTCGTCAGGCAGGCGAAAGCATCTCTGTTCTTATCGTTCTTGAAGACGGACAGGTTGCATGGGGCGACTGTGCAGCAGTTCAGTACTCAGGTGCAGGCGGACGTGACCCGCTCTTCCTTGCAAAGGATTTCATCCCGGTTATCGACAAGTACATAAAGCCAACACTTATCGGCAAGGAGGCTGCAAACTTCCGTCAGCTCGCTAAGGACATGGAGGCAATCACTGTTGACGGACAGAGACTTCACACAGCAATCCGTTACGGCGTATCACAGGCACTTCTTGATGCAGTTGCAAAGGCACAGCATAAGATGATGTGTGAGGTTGTTGCTGAGGAATATGGTCTTACAGTATCAGAGACTCCTATCCCGATCTTCACTCAGTCAGGCGACAACAGATATGAGAACGCTGACAAGATGATCATGAAGGGTGCCGCAATCCTTCCACACGCACTTATCAATAACGTAGAGACAAAGCTTGGTAAGAACGGCGAAATCCTTAAGGAGTACGTTGGCTGGCTTCGCGACAGAATCATCGAGTTAAGGGCTGATGAGGATTATGAGCCAATCATGCACATCGACGTATACGGCACAATCGGCCAGGCCTTTGGTGATGACAACTTCACAAAGATGGCTGACTACATCGGAGAGCTCGAGCAGGTTGCAAAGCCATTCAAGCTTCGTATTGAGGGACCGATGGATGCAGGCGAGAGGGAGAAGCAGATGCTCTGCCTTAAGGGCCTCAGAGAGGAAATCGACAAGAGAGGCATCAATGTTGAGCTTGTAGCTGATGAGTGGTGCAATACACTTGAGGACGTTATCTACTTCACAGATAACAAGGCAGGCCACATGGCACAGATAAAGACTCCTGACCTTGGCGGTATCAACAACACAATCGAGGCAGTTATCTATTGTAAGGAACACGGCATGGGCGCTTACCAGGGCGGAACATGTAACGAGACAAACAGATCTGCAGAGGTTTGCGTACAGGCAGCCATGGCTACAAAGCCTGAGCAGATCCTTGCTAAGCCTGGTATGGGCGTTGATGAGGGCTTCATGATCGTTTACAACGAGATGAGCAGAATCATTGCTTTAAGAAAGGCTCAGAACAAATAATCATTGTTCTTATTCAGGGTGCCGGGTTAAGCCCGGCGCCTTTATCTTACTTAAGGTGAAGTCTTATGACACAATGCACTATGAATTCACCTTTAATAATATCTGGTCCACTCTCCCACTATGGGCAGACGGACCGCGAAACAGAGGAAATTAACTATGGACAAAGGCTTAATACAGCTTTACTATGGTAACGGAAAGGGAAAAACAACAGCCGGTGTCGGCTCCTGTGTAAGGGCTGCCGGTCACGGGCTTAAGGTGCTCGTATACCAGTTTTTAAAGACTCCAGCCAACACAGGCGAAGTGAGCATGCTCAAATCCATCCCGGGAATAGAATATGTGGATAACACTGTCCACTCTCCCTTCCTTTTTAACCTTACACCCGAACAGCAGGAATACTTTGCAGAGCTTTATGATAATGAATTCGAGGCTGTTCTTTCGAAAATCTATTCAGGCGAATACGACCTCGTATTTCTGGACGAGCTTATCGACGCCTGGAATCTTAATCTCATTCCCCGCGATAAGGTGCTTAAGCTTATGGAGACTAAGCCTGCGGGAACAGAGCTTATTATTTCGGGACATATATATGAGGAGTCTATTGACGAGCTTATAGCCCGCTCCGACTACGTGACAGAATTTAAAAAAGTGAAACATCCTTTCGATAATGGCGAATGCGCCAGAATCGGAATTGAAGAATAGAGGATTTTTTTATGAGCTATGAAATCAGACAGAGTGCTGCCGCAGGCACAATGGAATCAAGCGACGTGCTTGTAACTGTTACCCCGGGCGATGCACTTACAATCGAAATCGAGTCACCCGTAAAGAACCAGTATGGTGAGGCAATCGAAAGGGTTGTCCGCGAGACTCTTTCAGACCTTGGAGTAACAAAAGGTCTTATTAAGGTTATGGACAAGGGTGCCATTGACTGCGTAATCGCAGCAAGGGTTGAGACAGCCATTAAGCGTGCGGGAGGAAATTAAGTTATGCGTAGATCCATGCTTTTTATTCCGGGAAATACACCAAACCTTCTTATGAACGGTGACATTCTCGGCGCTGATTCCGTAATCTTCGACCTCGAGGACGCTGTAAGCCCGGCTGAAAAGGACTCTGCGAGAATCCTTGTGAGAAATGTTTTAAAGAATCTTGATTATTCACGCTGCGAGATTATCGTGCGCATTAACCCGGTTGATACCGAATACTGGCAGAAGGACCTCGATGAGATTATCCCTCTTAAGCCGGGCATGATCATGCCGCCAAAATGCAGTGACGGAGCCTATATCAGGACAGTATCCGAATATATCGATAAGCTCGAGGATAAGCTCGGCTTTGAGAGAAACACGGTTAAGCTCATTCCGCTTATTGAGACGGCTCTCGGCGTTGAAAATGCTTACGAGATAGCTTCAGCCTGCGACAGGGTTGAGGCAATCTTCCTTGGAGCTGAGGACCTTACATCAGATATGAGATGTA
>JAUNDA010000024.1 GCA_030526295.1 Eubacteriales bacterium | reverse complement strand
CCATAGACTTTGTACCGTCCCCTTACTAAATAAATGCTTTTCTAAATTGTTTTCTTCCATGCCTGAAATAGGTGGAAATTTTCAAACAAAGTATTATTATATCACAACATTCTCTGTCTTACAATTTCAAATGCAAGAATTCCGCATGCTACCGATGCATTAAGCGAATCGATGTCACCCTTCATCGGGATTGATGCTATCATGTCACAGTTTTTGGATACAAGCTTCGAAACACCGTGTCCCTCGTTTCCTATTACAAGACCGATTGGTCCCTTGAGGTTAAGCCTGTACATTGTCTCACCGCCCATGTCAGCGCATACAAACCAGAGTCCCTCGTCCTTAAGCTTCTTAATGGTCTCAGTAATGTTTGTAACCTTTGCAACGGGTGTATAGTTAAGCGCACCTGCCGAGGCCTTTGCTACAGTAGCCGTAAGTGCAACAGCCCTGTCAGCCCTTATGATTACTCCATGTGCACCTGCGAGGTTTGCTGTCCTTATGATGGCACCGAGATTATGCGGGTCCTCGATTCCGTCAAGGATAAAAACAAACGGGTCCTCGTTCTTCTTACGAGCTGCGTCGATAATGTCACTTACCTCAGCATAGTCATATGCGGCACATACGGCTACAACGCCCTGGTGCTTTCCGTGCTCACTCATTGAATCGAGTTTTTCCTTTGTCGTAAAGGTCATCTTGCACTCTGGGTGCTTTTTGATTTCCTTAATGATTGAACCAAGCGCCGTATCGTGTGCTCCGTCAAGGATGAAAACCCTGTCCACACTCCTGCCGCTTCTAAGTGCCTCGAGCACTGCGTTTCTTCCCTCTATTGTAAATTCGTTGTACATTTTAAATCTCCTCTTTCGATAGCCTGTGTCTACCGAAGACTGAATGTTATTGTTTTAATATCTAAAATAATCTAAACCTTTTGCGGGTAAATTAATCAGAAAATCCCATACTTAGCGGCTATTGCCTCCCTGACCTCATCAAACGTCTTTACCGGAGGCTGGTTTTTAAGATGCTCCCCTATGTGCTTTTCCATCCAAACCATGTTGTACCAGGTATTAAACTTGTAGCCGCACTTTTTGAATTCGCCGACAAGCCTGTAGCCTAGATGCTCATGGAATTCCTTACTGTTTCCTGATAAATGATCATCGGGCACCTCCGGATATGCGATGCATGCATTCATGTTGAGGATTCCCATCTCGCTAAGCACGTTTTCCATCGCCTCATAGAGCTTTTTTCCAAGTCCCTTATGCATAAGCTCCATGTCGACATATATCGAGGTTTCAACTGCCCAGTCATAGGCAGGTCTTGCGTGGAAGGTTCCCGCATACGCATAGCCTATTATCCTGCCGTTTTCAACTGCCACAAGGTATGGATACCGCTTAAGCGTATTCTCGATTCTCTCCTTAAACTCTGAAACCGATGGCACGTCGTATTCAAATGTTATAGCTGTATTAATGACATACGGTGCGTAGATTCTGAGGATCTCCTCTGCATCCTCCGGCACCGCTGCCCTGATTATAATGTTTTCGTTGTTTACAGTCATATTGACCGTCTTCCTTGGTTAAATGTTGATTTATTATTTATTCTCTGTTTGTCGCTATGTGAGGTCTAGAAATATGTTTTTGTATTCTGGCTTAACGTCACTTTTAACACACATATCGCTTTTTTATGCCCGTGTTCCTGGCACCGTCAGTTGTCTGAAGTCGTGTCATTATCTGAGGACGTATCTGCGTTAACAGTAATGTCACTTGCAGACTTCTCAGCACCGTCAAATGACTGCTTTGTAACGCCCTCATACATCTGTCTGAACTTCTCCGTTCTTCCGGGGTGAAGGCTCACGCCCTTCTGCTGCTTCGGGATTGACCTGCAGTTAACGGCAGCCGTCATGAGAATTGTGATTACGATGCTGTGGATAACCCATACAAGCAGCACGACAAGCGGCCACTTGCCTGAGATGCCTATAACGAGGTGAAGCACCATGGCAATGATAAGCGGAAGCACATACTCAAACCTAAGTATCATGTTTATGAGTACTGCCAGTAAAAACCTAAGTATTCCCTTCATGGTGTTTCCCTCCCTGTATTTATCAACCACAAAATTTGTTCATGCGAACATATCCATTATCACGCCGATTTTTCTCTCAACCGTGATGCAGTATTCGATGCAGTTCTGCGCAACGACGATGTCAATCGAATCGGAATGCGCTGCCTTATTCCTGTACTTTGACCTTATTACCTCGAGTGTCTTTGCTATGTACTTAAGACACTTTTCAGGGTCCTTTTTGCATTCCTCATTTAGGAGTACATCCATTGCAAACTCAGTAAACTCCTCATAGTCCTTTTCACAGACTACCTTGCCCCTGTTATCAATTCCCATGATGTATGACATCGTGCCGATTGTAAACTTTGTCACATCCTTAAGGCGTTTCTTTCCGTAGCTCCTCTCGATTAGCTCATTCGATACGTTATCGAGAATATCATCTCCGTACTTATTTTTAAGCCAGTCAAAATAGCGCTTCATGACACTCTGGAACTCTGACTCGATTGCCTTACAGATCTGAACCACAACACCCGAAAAATCAAGAAGCTTATCATAGTTTTTGATATCGTTAAAGCTAAGCATTGCTGAGAGAATCCAGGTCCTGGATTCCTCTGACAGCTTGTTCCATGCGTTTTGTCCAAGACAGTCGATTACCTTTGTCTCGTACTTTCTCCTGATTACGCTGTTTTCAAAAAGCTCCTTCTGCGCTTCAACCATCTTTTCGGGATTGCCGTTAAAGTCAGTCATGAGCCTTTCAATCCATCCGTACCTGTTCTTTGAAACGGAAAGCTCCCTTGAAATCTTCTCCTTAAGTGCAGGGTCCTCGATCACAAGCCTTACGCCGTTAGAGCCCCTGCATATATCCTTATAGAGGTTAATCCTGTCGGTGGTGTTGCAGATAATCTTTGTTCCCGTCTCATCGCAGCGGATGGTCTTTGGAACGAGGATGTTTGCAATGCCCTTTTCCTCCTTAAGTCCCTCGAAGCTATCCACAACGTCGATTGAATAAAGGTTTGGCTTCCATTCCTGTCCGGGGATGAGCGCAATTGCAAAGTGTCTTATGAGCCAGTTGTTTCCTGCGCCGTAGTCCGAATATCCAAACGCCGTCTGGAGTGTAAACTTTCTCACGTTTACATTATTAACCTCGGCGTTGTACCTTAGCTCCTGAATGACATTCTTTTCACCCGATGTCTTTGTATACGGGTCAAAGAAAATGACATTGTAGGGGTGTTTTTCGTAATCGATTGTCTCAGGGATTACATTATCGTAAACGACGAGCGCGATATCTACCTTATCCGCCGCCTTTTCGTCATGCTCAGTCACGAGGCACGCCTTTATTCCGGACTTTTCGCACATCCTTAGGATTCCGCCTGCAGCCGTAGTCTTTCCCGTCTTAGCCCTTGCATCGATAATCGCAAGGAACTTCTTTTCTGCCTTTATCTCCTTTTCAATGATGAGCTTAAGGTAGTTGTAATCCTCAGGGCTGTTGTTCTTTGTCTCTGAGAAATCGCTTATGTCAAAAAGCTCCTTAAGTGCGTGGAGTGCAACACTCGCACCGCCAAGCGAAACCGAATTCATGATGAAATCACGTAGCTTTTCACGCTCGTTTGCATAACACATTGTCACAAATGAGAGCGTCTTCGGGTTAAAGCCCGACTCTATGTCATTGTCATCGCTTTTAACCGCATCATAGAAGAATACGGCATTGTCAATGTCAAAGCGCTGCTCATCGAGGATTCCATGAGTGAAATAGTCATTGAAGCGGATCATCTGGATGGCCGGGTGAACCGTTAACGATTCCTCTGCCTCGCCCGTACTGTATTCGTAAACCATGTCGCCGTCCTTTTCATCCTCGTTAAGATGCATTCTCTCCCATCCGAGAAGCTGGACCATTGACGCATGGATTTTGTGTTCAGCCTTGTTGTGGCCAGTAAAGATGACCACTGTATATTCGTTTTGCTTAAGGTATACGTTTTCGATTCTTACACCCGATTCTCCGTCAGCACCCGAATCCCTTAATATATTGTAAAGAATCTCAAATGCATACTTCCACTCAAGCTGCCTTGTAGGAAGCACCTCGATGCCGTAGCCCTCCCTGTAGGTGTTTACGAGGAATTCCACGAGCTCCCTCTCCTCTATCTCCAAAAGGAAGTTCGAAAGCTTGCCCTCGTAAAGGCATGCCGAAGGACGCGCCCTGAAAGGATATTCCTTCTGCATGTCACTTGTTGCAGCAACGCGAAGCTTTGTGACAGGCTTGTCATCCTCATCCTCTTCCTCCTTTGTGCTTCCAAAGAAGAACTTCTTCTTAAGCTGGGGAAGCGTGAGTGCACCGTTATGGAAGTTATCCATGAGTGCGTTGAGGCCTGTTAAAAAGTCGCTGCCGTCCATCATCTTGTTGGTTCGGCCATAGGTATTTTCAAAGGCAAACTCAAAGAGCGTGTTTGCAGTTCTCTGCTTTCTTATTCCGTCCCACGGAATCTCAGGATGTTCGTTGTCCTTTGTAAGGAAACGCATGTCCTTTTCCGTAAAGGTAACCTGATGGAATGAAAACTGGACCCCGTAGATTTCAGCCACGAGTAGGCTCATTCCCTGGTCTGACTGGATTTCGAGACGAAGTCCCTTGTCCTCAGACTTAATGAGCCATCTTGCGAGTGCCTCTGTATTCCTTTTAAAGAAATATCCTATCTCCTTTTTTGCATCCTTATCCTGCTTTACGAAGGTATTGAGCACGTTAAGGGCGCTCGCATAGAGGAATGCATCACCGATTCCGTCGATTTTCATGTTTTTTACGATGATCATCGACCTTGCGGCAATGTCTGTCGTCACTGTCTCGACGCCATCCTGCATGCTGCGAAGCCTTTCATTTAATTCACTGCATTTTTGTCTGAATTCAAGTTCTTCCATGTTGTAAAGCTTAATCTTATTTACTTAATCCTTATTCTCCGCAAACACCGCCAGGAGTATTTCCTCAACCTTTTCAATGTCAATAGGCTTGGCTATGTGGCCGTTCATGCCAAAATCAAGTGCCTTCTTCTTGTCGGAATCAAAGGCATTTGCAGTCATTGCAATGATCGGTATCTGTGCCTTTACATCGTCAGAGAGGTTTCTGATGGCCTGTGTTGCCTTGTAGCCGTCCATGTTAGGCATCTGGATGTCCATGAGGATAACGTCATATGTACCTGCGGGCATCTGCTCAATCTGTGCAACACACTTGATACCGTCGTCAACCCTGTCAATCACGAGTCCCATATCGGAAAGCATCACGCTTGCAATCTCTGCATTGAGGTCATTATCCTCTGCCAGGAGCACATGCCTGCCATTAAGAAGCTCAGCCCTTTCAGCTTCGGAAACGGTGCCGCTCTTTCTTTCTATGTGACATACGTTTGCAATCCTGTGGTCAAGCACAACCGTAAACTCAGTACCCTTTCCGAGTTCACTCTCAACACTGATGCTACCGTCCATAAGCTCAACAAGCTTCTTTACGATTGACATTCCAAGACCTGTTCCCGCAATCTTTCCTGTTGTCGTATTTCTCTCCCTTGAGAACGAATCGAAAAGGTGCGGAATGAAGTCCTTGCTCATTCCAATGCCTGTATCCTTAACCCTTGTTTCAATGCGTACAAAGCCCTCCCTGTCACATGGGATTTCCTGCACCGTAAGCGATACCTTACCGCCGTTTGGAGTATACTTAACCGCATTACTGAGGAGGTTAATGAGAATCTCCTTAATTTTTGTCTCGTCACAGAAGAAGTTGTCATTCTTAACATCGATTGAGTGTGTAACCTCGATGTTCTTTTTGTCTGCCTCAGTCTTTGTAACGTTTATGATTTCCGAAATTACAGGCTCGATATTTGAAAGGTCCTCGTCAAGCTCTGTCTTTCCGCTTTCGATACGTGCCATATCAAGGACGTTATTGATAAGTGAAAGAAGAAGGCTTCCGGCCTGCTCAATCTTCTCCTCATAATCAAGAAGCTTCGGGTCAGTGAGTTCCTTCTTTATGAGTGCCGTATAACCGAGGATTGCATTCATCGGTGTACGGATGTCATGCGACATGTTGAAAAGGAAGTTTGACTTAGCCTCATTTGCGCTCTCAAGCTCGGCAATCTGGTCCTGGTCAACTATAAAGCTCCAGTACTCCTCCTCGCCCTTCTCATTTACCATGAGACGGCCCCTGTCCTCTACATTCTTCCAGCTGCCGTCCTTGCAGCGCACCCTGTAGTGCATTGTATACATCTCACCGTTCTTAACGGCCTCACGTGCCTTTGGCATCTCCCTCTCAGTATCCTCGAGGTTTGCAAGGCCTGCCATGCAGCCACCCGACGCATCCATTAGCTCTGAGGGTGAGTCATAACCAAGAAGCTGTGCGAGCTGCTCGGAAACCATGATGAATGAGAACTTGTCGTCATTCTTTCCAAGCTTAAAGCCACCGTGGATGGCCTCAGAAATTGTATGGAGACGAAGGTCTGTGATTCTTCTTTGCTCAGCCTCCCTCTTCTGCTCCTTAAGCACCTCTTCGTTTACATTGTAATGATAGCCCCTGAGTATATATCCGCGGTTCTTGACCTTTACTCCCGTACCGCCACATCTTACATACTGGTCCCCGAGGTCAGGATGGTTCCAGAGGTATGTGTTCTCACTCTTTTTTCCCTCAAACATCTCGGCTACAGACTGGTTTACACTTTCAAGTGCCTCCGGCTTAATGCGTGAGTGCCATGCCTCGTAGATTTCTGCCTCATCCGTCACATCATCAGGAAGTGCAAGAAGCTGTCTCATGGTCTCACTCGCCTTCATCCTCGGAGGTTCATCGTCAAAGAGGATGATTGTCCATAGGCCCATGTTTGCCGTCTTAATGATGTTGTCCGTATCCTTAAGGCTTCTCCTGATTTCCTCCTTTTCATCCTCGAGCACGTATACATGAAGACCGCAGGTTGCAATAAGGAGTCCGACCGAATAAATCGGGAGGAACGGGAAAATAATCTGTGCAACAACTGTCACTACCATCGATACGCAGAAGAAGCACATGATTCCGTTTCTTCTTCTCTGTGAGTGCTTTGAATGCCTTGCAACATTAAAGGAAATGACTGCAATGGCCATAAACATGAGTACCTGCACCGCTAGGGCGAGGTATCTGAATGGGTATGCGTGGTAGATTCCGTTCTCATCAAACCAGAAGAAAATATGGTAAAACGGGTTGATGATGAGCGCGATTATCTCAGAAGCAAAGAACACGTTTCCGAAAATGTTAAGAGCCCTTCCAGGCTTTCCTGTAAGGTTAATGTAATCAGAAACATACTTGCACCACAGTACAACGGAGGAAGCCATCGCAATGTAATATGCTACCGTATCAAGATAAAGCAGTGAGGTAAGCCTCAGTGCATCAAGAATACCCCAGAAGGCATCCGTTATGAAATAGGCCATAACGCTTCCAAGATAGATACGGTACAGCTTCTCAAGTGGAGAAAGTGTATTGAATTTTGTCCTCATCTGGTTTGAGTTCACAATAAGGTGAACTATGATTGCCAGTATGCCTATTACGGAATAATATCCATTCTGCATGTTTAATCTCCTAAAGATGCCTGAACAAATTTTTACTTATAAGCGCTTTGTCTCCGGGTACTTTACATGGAAAACTGTCTTCTCGGCATAGATGGTTGTTTCCGCCGTTTTAAGAAGCTGCTCAATTTCGAAATTGCTTCCATATGCTGCACCAAAGCAGGCTATCTGCCTTTCATCTAGCTTAAGTGTTGCATTAAGCTCCTTTATTCTCTCATTAAAGACATTTTCATCCACGTTTTCCATAATGCAGACAAACTCATCTCCGCTTATGCGGTAGATTTCATTGAGCCTGAATACGGAAGCGAGGATTTCACCAAACCTTGTAAGGTACTTGTCACCTGCCTCGTGTCCAAAGTTGTCATTAACATATTTAAGTCCGTTTACGTCACTGAAGATGACACCGCTATTTCCTACGGTATGGCTTAAAGTGTCTATGCACTGCCTGTAGGCACGGCGGTTGTTAAGTCCTGTAAGCTCGTCATGCATCGCATAGTGGCGTACAATCTTTCCCTCATGCTCAATTCTCTCCACCTTCTCTGACTGGAGCTTTACATAAATGAGCACGATTGATACCGTATATGCAGGATAAGCAAACGACCACTCCTCAAAGAAAATGTTAAGAAGCGCCATCGATGCCGGAATCAGTATGTAGGCATAGGCTACTATTCTTTCATACTTTTCAAGAAGTCCCCTGTAGATTATTACAATAATGAATGCTATAACTGCAGATCCAACGCTTACTCCGACATATGCGGGATAAAGCGGTCCATCCATATAGGCTCCGTTTGTTATTGTAAACAGGTCTCCCGTATATGAAATGATAAGCGTAAATAAAATCGCAAGGCACGTATAAATCCAGTTGAGCACGGATGCCCTGTTTGTAACGAACCTTCGCATGTTGATGTATTCATTAAGGTACGCAATGAAAACACCAATGATTATGAATGCGAAAACGAGACTGAGCGTCGTTGAAATGCTTACAACAAGCTCAAGGCGCATGGAACCGTCGAGAATCCATGAAAGTGCGTCTGCTCCCGTACCTATCGCATTAGTCACAAGCAGATAGTTAAAAAGCCTTGAAATTTTGGTTCTGTCATTGTTTAGTATGATGTTTCCGATAAGGAGAATAATCATCAATACTATTGACATTATCTCCATGCCGATACCCGCATATGTAAATGCAGAAAGCCTCTTTACGCTCTTAAAGGTAACGAGTGACCTTCTGATCGGAACCTCAACCGTCTGGATGTTCTCAAAGCCGGTAACCGAAGTGTCTGACATATGGAAAATCTTACCGTTATCATCGATGGCAACTGATTTTCCGTCATATGTCGGCTTAATTATTGTTACATTGTTTTCAGCTGCAATTGCCCTGCATAAAAGCGTATGAAGGTCAGTTACCTCACTCCAGTCCCATGACGGGAGGAAAAGAATGTCTGTATCATCATCAATTCCCCTTACAAACATCGGGAAGTTACTGTCATAGCATATAAGATATGCAATCTTTAATTTCTTTCCGTTTATTTCAAGAAGGTGTGAATGGATCTCACCATCACCCTTTTTATAGCCGTCCTCGACAAACGGTACCTTGTAGGTCTTGGAATAATCGCCGAGAATCTCACCATTACCGTCTATGAAAATGAGCTTGTTATCATTCTTTCCGCCTTCACTTCCGTCCGTATCCCTTATGTCGAGTCCGACAAGCATAGGAAGGCCGTTTTCAGCGGCAAGCTCACTACAAAGTGCAGTAAACTCCTCCTCATATGTATCGGCAAAGCCAAAGGCCTCCTCATTAAATACCAGTATCTCGGCACCCCTTATTACGGCGTCAGAGACAGCTGTTTTAATACTTTCTACATTTTTCTCATACGGGGCCTCGGTGAAGTCATCAAACCTGCCGATATACGGACCCGTGGTGTAGCCTACATTAATAACATCAGTCGCGTACTTATTCGGGAAAAGATGTATTATTCCCGGGATAAGCATTGCAAGGTATATAACAACTCCGATAAGCGTAATGAGAAATTTTCTATTTGTTATGGCATATCTTATGATGGAAACCGTCCACAAAAGTGCGAACGAAAAGCCAATTGAGCCAAGGGCCTTCTCTGACTGAATAAGGATGTACATGTCTGAAAACATCATGTCTATCCTGATAACAGACGGTAGCCTTAGAAGTGTGGAAAAGAGGTAAATGAGAAGCCAAAGCGTCGGGTAAATAAGCGTGGAAATGAAATTATTCCATTTAAGCATCAAATCCGCGGAAAACCTGAACGCCCAAAATACAAGAACTGCTATGATGGTTATGACGAAAGCGGTAAACATGACATTGCCCTGAATACCGAAGAATTTGATATTGTATCCAAGCACAAACACCGCGCCCGTGATGAGTGTTTCCGTTTTGCTTCTGTAACGGCATACAAGCTCAAGAAAGGCATAAAGCCAGATAAAGGTAGAAAGACCGCTTCCCCATTCTGCATCAGAAATCGCAGTAAATATCAGTCCGAAAAAGCCCGCAATGAGGAGCAGAACGTATAATATTCTGTTCGAATCAATCTTTTTTATCACGGTTTTCTCCTTTTTCATACGTGAAATGTCCCAAAACTTTATAAGCCTCGGGATTTGTCAGTTATTAATTATAACATATATATGTTTATATTACACCTTTAGATTGCATCGAAAGTGGAAGTTCAAGGTCATTTTCAGCCATAAGCCTCTCGTTTCCGAGGATTTCCCTTGTGTTTCCGTCAGCAACCACCCTTCCGTCAGAAAGAAGGATTGTCCTTTTGCATGTTTCAAGAATCATGTCAAGGTCATGTGATGCAATGATTTTCAAATGGTCAAACGAGTTCAGGATGTTAATCAGGTTTCTCCTGTTTTTGAGGTCAAGTGCAGTAGAGGGCTCGTCCATAAGGATAATGTCAGGAGTCATTGAAAGAATTGTTGCGATTGAGACAAGCTTCTTCTCTCCGCCTGAAAGCCTGTAAACGGGCTTATCCTTTAGGTGAAGGATGTTAACCCTCTCAAGGGCCGCGATAGTTCTTCTTTCCACCTCTTCCTCCGGAAGCCCGTAGTTTCTTGGTGCAAAGGCCACATCCTCGTATACGGATGGCATAAACAGCTGGCTGTCGGAATCCTGGAAAACATATCCGCACCTTTCCCTGATTTTTGGAAGCGTGTTCCTTTCAACGGGTATCTCCTCTACCCTGATGCTTCCTGAAAAGCCCGGGCAAAGACCGACAAGGAGCTTAAGGAGTGTTGACTTTCCTGCACCATTTGCCCCGATGATTCCAATCGACTCCTCTTCCCCTGCCCTTAAAGACACGTTTTTAATAACCGGCTTATCCGGCTCATATCCAAAGGACACATTATTAAGTTCAATATGTATGTGACTCATAAAATACTAGATTCGACCGCCAAATAATCTTATTACAATAAAGCAGACCGTCCATGCGATTAGGTATATATAATCGGCTGTCTCAGCCTTTCCCGCACCGCTGTAGTAAAACTCTCCGTGAAAGCCTCTTAGGATCATGCTCTCATATAGTACGTTAGCCCGGTCAATGCTTCTAAGAAGAAGACCTCCGACAAGCGAGCCCCACGCCCTTATGTGTATTCCCCTCTGCCCGGGTGCCCTCAGCTTATATGCGTCAACTGTCTTTTTCATCTCCGTAAGAAGAAGTGAAATGTAACGGTATGTAAGAAGTATCTGCGTTACAATCAGCTGCGGCACATGCAGTTGTCTCAGTGCATAGCAAATCCTTTCAATTCCTGTTGTAGCGATGAGAAGGTAGGCCGCGAGCACGGTGAGCACGCCCTTTACCATAAGCGTTACCATCGAGATTACTCCGCCTGTCACCATAAGTCCCTCCGCGAGCATTACGGGTGTCTTATCGAAAAACGGATTGAGCACGCCGACAAAGCATACAAGCGGCAGTACTACCTTAAGCCTCCTGAGACTGTCCCTAAAGGAAACATCTCCTGTTATGAAAAGGACCACCGGGTAAACAGCCATCAGAAGAAGCATCCCGATGTTAAGAACGGGCACGGAAACAGTCATGGCAATGTAAAGCACACTCACGAGAAGCTTAACAAGCGGGTGGAGCCTTACAAGCCATGTTTGATTCTTTAAATTCTCATCTATTCGGGATAATTCACGGACTGCTCCGCCTAGCTTATCCATTGATACTTTGCTACCTTCCTTTGTTATGCTTTTTTCTTGGTAAGTGCCTTTAACATAACGCATACGAGTGCGCATACAGCAACAACCACGGCTGAGCCTGCAATGCCTGAAACCGTTGTTCCAGCTACCGTCTCACTGTTCTTAAATGCGTAGTCAGGAAGGATTGCCGTTGCCTCCTGGATTTTGCCTGCAGTAGCATAGGCTCCCTCATCGCTCTCCTCGAGGTCACCATCCACGATTCTCTCGATTGACCACTCAAGTCCGTCTGGATTTGATGAGGCAAAGAGCGAGAAAAGGCCACCGCATAAAACAGTGATAACTGCAAGTATTGCAAGTGTCATCTTAAGGCTTCTCTTTCCTGAAGCCTCAGCGTTTCCACTGTTTCTAAGAAGCTCAGGCCTGCTCTCATATACGAATACGAGAACAGCTGCCGTGATAAGGCCCTCGATAAAGCCGATAATGAGGTGGATTGGCTGCATTGTCAGTGCAAATACGCTGAATGGTAATGCCGTGATGCCTGAGGCAAGTGTTTCAAGCACTACTGAGAATGCTCCAAGCTGAAGCGTAACAACACATCCGATAATCGATGCCGCCATTATCCTTTTTCTTGTCATCTGTCCCTTCATCATAGGGCTCCAGATGAGGAAGTATCCGAGGAAGCAGCCGTAAAAGGCCATGTTCCATATGTTACAGCCAAGTGCCAGAAGGCCTCCGTCTGCGAACAACAGACACTGTATCAGCAGTATCGAGATCATCGTAAGGAACGCCGCATATGGACCGAGTATTGCCGTAAGAAGCATTCCGCCGCAGAGGTGTCCGCTTGCTCCTGTTCCCGGAATTGTAAAGTTAAGCATCTGTGTTGCAAAAACAAATGCTCCCGTAACTCCCATAACGGGAATCTTTGTGAGGTCATTCTCCTCCTTAATCTTCTTTACCGAATAAACGGCTGCCACTGCCGAAGCAGTATACATTGCCGCTCCGACTGTTGGCGATATTAAGGCATCTGCCATATGCATGGTTCATTTCCCCCTGTTATTAAATCAGTAATTCTTTTCTATTAGCTGCTAGATTTTGCAGCCATCAGTCCTAAGTTTTTAACGCTTACTTATCGCTTACTTAATGCTTAATAATCTTATTCTTCTTAGACTCCATCAGTCCTTATCGTAATTAACGTTAAGAAGCTCGATTCTTCCTGCACCATATGGATTCTCGTAATCCATCAGGTAGTTATCATAGCCTGAAAGCGGTGAGCCTTCGTTATTTATTCTCGCATATTCACCGTCAACAGCAAAGCTCTCACTAAACTCCATGAATACGTCGCTGTCTGAAGCCACATATTCGGCAACAGCCTCGGTGCCTGCAAACATTGTCATTCCGTTACCGCCGTTTCTAAGGATGTAGTCTGTTCCTGCTACAAGGTAAAGCTTATCCGGGTCAATCGGCTCATATTCATCACTTTCCCTGTTATAAACCATAACGTCCTTAACCCTGTAGTCGCCGTCCACTGAAACAAACATTCCCGTCTCATCCACCTTTACGGATGTCGGCTCTGATGCATCAACAGTGTATTTAATGCCCGCTACCTGGAGGAAGCCACCGAACTCAGCAGGGCTGTCCCACTCATCGTCCCATTCACCGACCATGTGTGCACCATACTCAAGTGCGTCAATGATAATCTGTCCCGGTATCCTTACAAGGCAGAGCATGTTGTTAAAGGGCATTACGTTTCTTACATCCATCTTTGTAATCTCGCCTGACTTGATGCTTGTTCTGATTGCGCCTGAATTGATGATTGCAAGGTCACACGGAAGCTGCTTCTTCTCGTTAAAGAACCAGTAGAAGGCATCTGCCGCAAAGTCACCGATGTTAAGCTCTCTTGCCCTTATGAGTCTCTCCTTCTCATTTTCAGGATTATTGATTGTAACCGTAACGTCAATCGTGGCAATCTTCTCTCCGAGTGCCTCGTTGATTGTGTTGATGTATGCTTCCTCGATTGCGGCGATTTCCTCGTTTTCCCTCTCATAATCGCTTATGAGCTCTGTGGAGACAGTGCCGTCGGAGCTGATTGTCATGATTCCGACATTGTCAAGGTACGAGCCAGTCTGTGTTAGAAGTACCTCGTTACCTGAAAGGTCCTTAACCATGTCAGCCTCGACAAGGCTGTGTGAGTGGCCGTCGATGAAGGCTGTAAGTCCCGTTGTGTTTTCAATTACGTTAATGCTGCTAAGCTTTGTCCTCAGGTCCTCAGTACCTACTCCGAGGTGTCCGATTGCGATAACATAGTCAGCCTCGTCCTTAACCTCGTCAATGGCACGCTGAATGCTCTCATAGAGGTCCTTCTCGCTGTCAACACCGTCAAAGGTATAGATGAACTCTCCCTTTTCGTTCTGGAAGTAAACCGGTGTTGATGAAACCATTGTCTGTGGTGTTGTTACACCGATGATGGCAACCTTCGTGCCGTCAAAGTCAAACATTTTGTATTTTCCAAGCGGATAAAGGTCGTTCTCGATATCCTTAAAGTTACAGGAAACAAACTCGTAGCCCGCCTTTTCAGTGATGTTAAAGAAGTGGTTCATACCATAATCAAACTCGTGGTTTCCAGGAGTCGCTACGTCAAGTCCTGCCTTTGTGAGCATCTCTACAACTGTTACGCCCTCGTCGAAGGCACCGTAGATGTTTCCCTGAATCTCATCACCTGCATCGGCAAAGATCACATTCCTGCCCTCTGCCTCAAGGTCCGAAACTAAAGCCGCAAGCTTTGAGATTCGAAGACCGGGAACCTCCTTGTCAGAGCCCTCTGGCTTTACAGTATTTGCAATGTAGCTGTGGATGTCGTTTGTATAAACGATTGTAATCTCACTGAGTTCCTTTTTAATTTCCTCAGTTGCTGCCTTAGTAGCCTCTGCTACAGCTGAAGTTGTCTCCTTCGCAGTCTGTGCCTCAGTTGCCACAGCAGCTGTTGTTTCATTCACTGCCGGTTCTGCCTTCTTACAGCCAAAGAGACAGAGTGTCATTGCAATGCATAATGCTGCATACCTAAACTTAAAATTCATCTTCATTCTAGAGCCTTTCAAATTTGTATTTAATATTCCTTTTGCACGCTTTTTACACAAACCAGTGCGCACAAAAACTCATGATATATTTTAACATAAATATAATTTCAATTCAATCAGACTGCCCTTTATGGTTATAACAAAACAACAATACGGCACTCCCTCAAAAAGGAATGCCGTATCGTGAATTTTTAACTATGTTTTAATGCCTTTATCAGCCCTTAAAGTACTTAACAGCTGACTCAAAGAGCTTCATGTCGTAGATACCCGGTACATTTCTGTAGAGGTCCCTTCCGATTCTCTCTGAGTGTCCCATCTTTCCGAGTACCCTTCCGTCAGGTGAGGTGATACCCTCGATTGCCCTGAAGGATGCGTTCGGGTTGAAGGCTGTCTCCATTGTCGGGTTGCCTGCCATGTCAACATACTGTGTTGCAATCTGGCCGTTTGCCTCGAGCTCGTTAATGAGGCTCTCAGGTGCAATGAAACGTCCCTCGCCGTGTGAAATCGGAACTGTGATGATGTCTCCAGGGTTAACGCCCTTAAGCCATGGGGACTTGTTTGAAACAACCTTAGTCCTGCAAAGCATTGACTGGTGGCGTCCGATTGTGTTGTATGTGAGTGTTGCGCAGTCAGCGTCTGTGTCAACAATTTTTCCGTAAGGTACAAGACCAAGCTTGATGAGTGCCTGGAAGCCGTTACAGATACCAAGCATGAGACCGTCACGCTCCTCAAGAAGTTCTGTTACGTTAGCCTTAATCTCAGGGTTTCTGAAGAAGGCTGTGATGAACTTGGCTGAACCGTCAGGCTCGTCTCCGCCTGAGAATCCGCCAGGGATTGCGATGATCTGTGACTCCTTAACAAGTCTTGCAAAGTCCTCAACGCTTCTTTCAACGTCGCTGCTTGAAAGGTTTCTTACTACGAGAATCTCAGGTTCTGCACCGGCATCAACAAATGTCCTTGCTGTGTCATACTCGCAGTTTGTTCCCGGGAATACAGGGATTGCAACCTTAGGTCTTGCAGTCAGTACTGCAGGTGCCTTCCTGTCATCGCCCGTATATGCCTTAACCTCAGTGCTACCCTCGCCCTTAGCCCTTGTCGGATATACATCCTCAAGGACAGACTCGTTAATCTTAAGAAGCTCGCTTACGCTGTAGCTCTTATCACCGATTGTGATTGTAGCCTCAGAAACAGTCTCACCAACCTTCTCTGCAAATTCACTTGTGATTTCCTTCTTAAACTCGGCAACGATTGATGTAACGCCTGGCTTAACCACAGGGGCATTTCCCTTAAAGCCGATTTCGTTACCAAATGCCATGTTCATGACAGCTGTCTCAAAGCCAGTGTTTCCAACGATTCTTGCAGCAAGAACGGCTCCGTTACTTGTAAACTCGTGGAAGGCCTCGAACATGTCTGTCTTTGACACGCCCTCTGCTGCAGTAAATACGTAAACCGGGTTTCCAGAAGCCTTAAACTCACTGCTTATTACATTGCCGGCCTTAATAGGTGCAATTGCGAAGGAAATAAGAGTCGGAGGAACATCCATGTCCATGAATGAGCCTGACATTGAGTCCTTGCCGCCGATAGCCGCAATCTTAAGCTCAAGCTGTGCATCGAGTGCTCCAAGGAGTGCCATGAACGGCTTGCCCCATCTAAGCGGCTTATCTCCAAGCTTCTCAAAGAACTCCTGGAAGGTAAGATATGCCTCCCTGTAATCAGCACCGCCAGCAACAAGCTTTGCTACTGACTCGTAAACTGACTCATAAGCGCCCTTATACGGGTCTGCAGTCATGTTGTCAGGGTCAAAGCCCCATGACATTACTGAGCCGTCATCTGTATGGCTGCCCGGAAGAACCGGAATAAGTGCTGCCATTACGTCCTCAGGTGTTCTCTGAGTCTTTCCGCCAAACGGCATGAGGATTGAGCCTGCGCCGACTGTTGAGTCGAATCTCTCAACAAGTCCCCTTCTTGAGGCAACCTTGAGGTCTGCAGCAGCCTCTGTGAGGTTATCTGAAACCTCCCTCTTAACACCTGCATTATTCTTAATTTCAACATTCATGTGCTTCTCGGCACCGTTAGTGTTGAGGAATTCCCTTGAGATGTTTGCAATCTCCCTTCCTCTCCATGAAAGAACCATTCTCGGCTCCTCTGTGACAACGGCTACCTGATAAGCCTCGAGGTTTTCACGGTTCGCCTCGGCAATGAACTTCTCAGCGTCCTCTGCCTTAATGACAACGGCCATTCTCTCCTGTGACTCAGAGATTGAAAGCTCTGTTCCGTCAAGTCCCTCGTATTTCTTTCTTACTGCATCAAGGTCGATAACAAGACCGTCAGCAAGCTCTCCGATTGCTACGCAAACTCCGCCTGCACCAAAGTCGTTACAGCGCTTAATGAGCTTTGTAACCTCAGGGTTTCTGAAAAGCCTCTGGAGCTTTCTTTCCTCAGGGGCATTACCCTTCTGAACCTCACTGGCCATTGTGACAAGTGATTTCTTGTTATGGCTCTTTGATGAGCCTGTTGCTCCGCCGATTCCGTCACGGCCTGTTCTTCCTCCAAGGAGGATTACAACATCGCCCGGTGCCGGTACCTCACGTACAACATTCTCCTCAAGTGCGGCTGCCACTACGACACCACACTCCATGTGCTTTGCAACATAGCCGTCGTGGTAGATTTCAGCTACATGGCCTGTTGCAAGTCCGATCTGGTTACCATATGATGAATAGCCTGCTGCAGCAGTTCTTGCAAGCTGTCTCTGTGGAAGCTTGCCCTCAACTGTCTCTGCAAGTGACTTTCTCGGGTCTCCGCAGCCAGTCACACGCATTGCCTGGTGTACATATGCCCTTCCTGAAAGCGGGTCCCTAATGCATCCGCCGATACATGTTGCGGCACCACCAAACGGCTCAATCTCTGTCGGGTGGTTATGTGTCTCGTTCTTAAACATGAGGAGCCAGTCCTGCTTCTCTCCGTCTACGTCAACCGGAATCTTGATAGAGCAGGCGTTGATTTCCTCACTTACGTCAATGTTTTTGAGATATCCGCGCTTCTTAAGTGCCTTTGCACCGATAGTAGCCATGTCCATGAGTGTTCTCGGCCTTGTCTTTGCCCTCTCGCCGTAAACCTCCTCACGAAGTCCGAGATATCTCTCGTATGCATCCTTAACATCCTCTCTCTCGATATCGACATCCTCGATATGTGTTGAGAATGTTGTATGTCTGCAGTGGTCTGACCAGTATGTGTCAATGATTCTGATTTCCGTCATTGTCGGGTCCCTGTGCTCGTCATCACGGAAATAGTTGCGGAGGAACTGGAGGTCATTTGCATCCATTGCAAGACCAAGTGAATCCCTAAGTCCGTCAAGTTCCTCGTCGCTCATTGTGATAAAGCCCTCGACTGTCTTTACCATCGGAGGCTCTGTATAGTTCTGCTTAAGTGTCTCAGGAACCGAAAGCTCAGCCTCCCTTGACTCAACAGGGTTGATTACATATGACTTAATCTTCTTAAGCTCGTCATCTGTAACAGTACCCTTGATAAGATATACCTTTGCTGCCTTTACGATGGGTCTGTTGCCCATTGAAAGAAGCTGGATACACTGTGCTGCAGAGTCTGCCCTCTGGTCGTACTGGCCAGGAAGCGGTTCAACGGCAAATACCCTGTCAGCGCCTTGAGTGTCAAGCTCCTCGGCTACGTTATCGATCTGTGGCTCTGAGAATACGGTTGTCTTTGCATACTCAAAAAGCTCCTTCTCGATATCCTCAACGTCATATCTTACAACAACGCGGAGTCCCTCGATTCCCTTTATCCCAAGGAAATCCTTAAGCTCCTCAAGAAGACCCGCTGCCTCCGGGCCGAAGCCTTCCTTCTTTTCAACATATACTCTGTAAACCATTATCCCTCCAAAGCCTTAAGTGCTCTTTTTCCGATGTCTTTTCTGAAGTATGCATTCTCAAAAGACACTTCCTTTACATTCTCATATGCCTTGTCAATTGCGGCCTTAAGATTATCCTCTACTGCTGTTACGCCAAGAACCCTGCCTCCGTTTGTAAGAAGCCTTCCGTCCTCTAGCTTGGCGCCTGCAACAAATACGCTGTCCTTAACGTTCTCGCCGATTGTGATTTCAAAGCCCTTCTTATACTCAACAGGATATCCGTCTGAAGCCATTACAACGCAGCATGCTGCGCCGTCAGCAAACTCAACCTCTGTCTTGTCGAGTGTTCCGTCAGTTGTTGCCTTCATGATGGTGTAAAGGTCTGATTTAAGAAGCGGAAGAACTACCTGTGTCTCGGGATCGCCGAACCTGCAGTTATACTCGATAACCTTCGGACCATCCTTTGTGAGCATGAGTCCAAAGTAGAGACAGCCCTTGAAGGGTCTTCCCTCCTTCTGCATGGCCTCAACTGTCGGCATGAAGATTGTCCTCATGCACTCCTCTGCGATTTCCTCTGTATAGTACGGATTCGGGGCAATTGTTCCCATTCCGCCGGTGTTCGGGCCCTCGTCATTGTCGTGTGCCCTCTTGTGGTCCATTGATGAAACCATCGGCTTAAGTGTCACGCCGTCTGAAAAGCTAAGGACTGAAACCTCAGGTCCCTCGAGGTACTCCTCGATAACGATTCTCTCGCCTGAAGCACCGAAAACCTTGTCCTCCATTGCAAACTTAACTGCCTCGATGGCCTCTTCCCTTGTCATTGCAACTGTAACGCCCTTACCAAGTGCAAGGCCGTCTGCCTTTACAACAATCGGGATCTTACATGTCTTTACGTACTCAAGTGCATCTGAAGCATTGTCAAAAATCTCATACTCAGCTGTAGGAATTCCGTACTTCTTCATGAGATTCTTTGAAAATACCTTACTGCTCTCAATTTCGGCTGCCTTTGCATCCGGTCCGAAGGCCGGGATTCCAACAGCCTTAAGTGCATCAACAGCACCAAGTGCAAGCGGGTCGTCCTGTGCGATTACCGCATAATCGATTTTATTCTCAAGAGCAAACTTAACCTGTGCCTCAATGTCCTTGGCACCGATTCCTGTAACAACTGCATCCTCTGCCATTCCGCCGTTTCCCGGGAGTGCGAAGATTTCGGTGATCTCAGGATTCTTCCTCAAGCTCTTGATGATTGCGTGCTCACGGCCGCCGCCGCCTACTACCATGATTTTCATTTTGATACTGTCTCCTTAAAAAGCATGCTCACAAAACGGTTATTAGTGATGGAATAATCTCATTCCGGTAAATGCCATTACCATGTTGTATCTGTTTGCAACCTCGATGACATTGTCATCCCTGATTGATCCGCCCGGCTCAGCAACATACTGAACGCCTGACTTTCTTGCTCTCTCGATGTTGTCACCGAATGGGAAGAATGCGTCTGAACCAACTGTAACACCTGACTGTGTCTTGATCCATTCCTTCTTCTCCTCTGCTGTAAGCACCACGGGCTTAACCTTGAATACCTTCTCCCATGCGCCGTCACGAAGAACGTCGTCATACTCTGGTGATGTATAGATGTCGATTGCATTGTCACGGTCAGGACGTCTGATGCCGTCAACGAACTGAAGGCCAAGAACCTTAGGATGGCGTCTCATGTACCAGTTGTCAGCCTTGTCGCCTGCAAGTCTTGTGCAGTGGATACGGCTCTGCTGTCCTGCGCCTACGCCGATTGCCATTCCGTCCTTAACGTAGCATACAGAGTTTGACTGTGTATACTTGAGTGTGATGAGCGAAATGATAAGGTCGATCATCGCATTCTCAGGAATTTCCTTATTGTCTGTAACAATGTTCTCGAATAATGATCTGTCGATTTTGAAGTTATTGTGTCCCTGCTCAAAGGTAATGCCGAATACATCCTTGCACTCAGCCTCTGCAGGTACATAGTCCGGGTCGATTTCAACAACGTTGTAGTTGCCGCCCTTCTTGCCCTTAAGGATTTCAAGGGCCTCGTCTGTGTATCCTGGTGCGATTACACCGTCAGATACCTCCTTTGCGATATATGCGGCTGTTGCCTTGTCACATACGTCGCTGAGTGCTGCCCAGTCACCGAAGGAGCAGAGTCTGTCTGCACCCCTTGCCCTGATGTATGCACATGCAATCGGTGAAAGCTCGGCATTCTCATCAACGAAATAGATGTGCTTGTCAATGTCTGTAAGCGGAAGGCCAACTGCGGCACCGGCAGGTGAAACATGCTTAAAGCTTGCTGCTGCAGGAAGTCCTGTAGCCTCCTTAAGCTCCTTTACAAGCTGCCATGAGTTGAAGGCATCAAGGAAGTTGATGTAGCCTGGCTTTCCGTTAACGATTTTTACAGGAAGCTCTGAGCCGTCCTTCATGAAAATCTTTGCAGGCTTCTGGTTTGGGTTACATCCGTACTTTAATTCAAATTCTTTCATTGCGTACCTCCCTTAGTCTCCGAGATTCTTGTTGTAAAGCTTTACCTCGCCGTTGTCATAGGCATAGAGTGAAACCTTGTTGTCCTCGTTGAGGGCGTTCCATACCTCGTCTGCCTCAGGCATCTCAACCTCGATAGGCTCACCTGCAAATGTTGGAAGCGGGTTTCCGTCTCCCTGGTATGTGCTGATGAAGTAGCCCTTTCCCCTCTCACAGCCCTCGTAGCAGAAGAACTCACGAAGGCATCTGCCGTCGTTGTGCTTAAGGATTGAAATATCGAATGAACCGTCAGGATATACTACTGTAGAAATACGTGGTGTGTAATTAGGCTCGTCCGGCTCGTACTCCCTTGTCATGAGTCCCTTCTTGAAACAGCCTGCCTCGGCGATTGTGTCTGTCTGGTCGCCGTTTGTAACGATAAGGCCAAGGTCTGTCTTTCTTACCGGATGATAAATGATGAGGCTTGGATCTGAAAGCTTTGACGGGTCATGTGCCTCTGTCTTGATGCCGTCATCTGTAAGTGTGAAAACCCTGTTCCTTGAGTTAACGGATCTTCCCATTATGAAATAATAAACTCTCTCTGAACTAACCACGATTCCTCTTCCAGGATACGGGTTATTCTTAAGAAGCTCGATAAGATTCTTCATTAGTCATTCTCTCCTTTTACAAGTTCTTTACAAACAAGCTCGGCTGCCTTTGGAAGGATAATCCATTCAGCCTGACGCATTACTCTCTTCTGAAGCTTTTCTGGTGTGTCGCCGACTCTTACATTAACTGCCTTCTGCAGAATGATTTCTCCGCCGTCCGGTATTTCATTTACAAAATGTGCAGTTGCGCCCGTTACCTTGACACCCTTTTCGAGCGCTGCCTCGTGTACCTTTAAGCCGTACATTCCCTTTCCGCAGAAGGATGGGATAAGTGAGGGGTGCACATTGATGATTCTGTTTCTAAACTTTCCGGTGAAATCGGCTGACAGGATTGTCATAAATCCTGCCAGTATAATTAAGTCGATTTCCTCCTCTTTGAGAATTTCAATTAATCTTTCTTCAAAAGCCTCAGCGCTTCCACATGCCTTTCTGGTTACGACAACGGACTTAATTCCTGCCTTCTTTGCCCTTTCGAGCGCATAGGCGTTAGGGTTATTTGACACAACAAGTTTAATGGTTCCGCTGCTTATAATTCCGTCTTTTTCGGCATCGATAAGTGCCTGAAGGTTTGTTCCGCCACCCGAAACAAACACCGCTATTCCTGCTTTTTTCTGATTCATTTCATTCTCCGGTCAATTAGTCAAATGTTATTCTGTCTTCTGAAGCCAAAACTTCACCGATTGTGTAGGCATCAATGCCTGTTGCCTTGAATGCGTTAATTGCATTGTCAGCTGTTTCCTCTGAAACGATAGCTACCATGCCGACACCCATGTTGTAGGTATTGAACATGTCTCTCTCAGAGATTTCACCCTTCTTCTGAAGGATGTCAAAGATCGGAAGCTTTCTGATCTTTGTCTTGTCGATTCTTGCACCGAGTCCCTTTGGAATAGACCTCGGGATGTTCTCATAGAAGCCGCCGCCTGTGATGTGGCTGATTCCGTGAACCTCTGAAGCCTCAAGTGCTGCAAGCACAGGCTTTACATAGATCTTTGTAGGCTCAAGGAGTGCCTCTCCGAGTGTCTTTCCAAGCTCGGCAACATACTGGTTAAGGTCGGCATTCTCAACATCGAATACCTTTCTTACGAGTGAGTAGCCGTTTGAATGGATACCTGTTGAAGGAAGCGCAATGATAACGTCTCCTGCCTTCATTGAGTTGTTGTCGATGATCTTTTCCTTGTCAACGATACCAACTGAGAAGCCTGCGAGGTCGAAATCATCAGCTGTCATTGTGCCAGGATGCTCAGCAGTCTCTCCGCCGATAAGTGCACAGCCTGCCTGTACGCAGCCCTCTGCCACACCCGAAACAAGCTTTGCAACCTTCTCGGGATCGTTCTTTCCGATTGCAATGTAATCGAGGAAGAACATCGGTCTTGCACCTGCGCAGATGATGTCGTTAACGCACATGGCAACGCAGTCGATTCCGACTGTGTCATACTTTTCGATAATCTGTGCGATTCTCTGCTTTGTTCCGACGCCGTCTGTACCTGATACAAATACAGGCTCCTTCATTCCTGTCATATTGGGGGCATAAAGTCCTCCGAATCCGCCAAGGCCGGAAAGAACTTCAGGAGTAAATGTCCTCTCCACGTCCTTCTTCATCAGCTTAACGCCTTCGTATCCGGCTCTGATATCCACTCCTGCCTTTGCATATGCCTCTGAATATGAATTCTCCATAGGTATTATTCCTTTCCTGTCCAACAGTATGTACAAATCATTTCTTTATCAATTCCGATTGCCTCAAGAAGTCCGTCAAGCGTCTGGAATCCAAGTGAATCCAGCTTGAACTTTTCAGCCATCTTGCTTAAGAGGCACTTGCCTCTTTCCGTATGTCCGTCAGCATATTCCTCGATATGCTTCTGGCCCTCATTGCCCTCGATTTCCTGAATCACCTTTCTAGCGAAAAGGCCCATGTCGTCATTTCCCGGTGAGAAATTGAGGTATTTGCATGCGTACATGATAGGCGGGCACGCGATTCTTACATGAATCTCCTCAGCCCCCATCTCCTTGATGAAATCAACAGTCTCACGAAGCTGTGTTCCCCTTACGATTGAGTCATCGATAAAGAGAAGCTTCTTGCCGTCGATAAGCTCCTTAACGGGGATCTGCTTCATCCTTGCAACCTGGTTTCTGACGCTCTGGTTTTCAGGCATAAAGCTTCTCGGCCATGTAGGAGTATACTTGATAAGAGGTCTTGCATAAGGCATTCCGCTTTCTGCGCTGTAGCCCATTGCATGTGCGATACCTGAATCAGGTACTCCCGCAACATAGTCGACCTCGGGCATTGTCATGTCCTGTTCCTCGATTCTTGCCATGATTTCACCGTTTTTATATCTCATGGCCTCAACATTCACATTGTTGTATGTTGAGCTTGGATAGCCGTAATAGGACCAGAGGAATGAGCATATCTTTGTCTTCTTTCCAGGAGCCTTTAGCTCAGTCCAGCCGTCAGGTGTGATCTTTACGATTTCTCCAGGACCTAACTCATGCACATCAACGTATCCAAGCTTCTGGTATGCGAAGCTTTCAAAGGATACGCAGTAGCCGTCGTTGTCCTTACCGATATGAATCGGAAGTCTTCCGAGCTTGTCCCTTGAAGCGATGATTGAACCGTCATCGCAGAGGATAAGTGCGGTAAGCGAACCGTCGATAAGCTCTCCTGCCTTCTTAAGTCCCTCTTCAATGCTTGATTCCTCGTTTATTAACGCGGCAACGAGTTCCGTCATATTGATATTGCCGGAACTCTGCCATGAAAGAATTGCATTGTGCTTATTTAAATATTTTTCTACCAGCTCCTCGGTATTATTGATGATACCGGTAGTAAGGATACCGAAAATTCCAAGACGGGACCTTACGATGATCGGCTGCGGGTCCGAATCGTTGATGCAGCCGATTCCGCTTGTTCCGTATCTGTCTTCAATCTCCTTTTCGAACTTTGTTCTGAACGGTGTGTTTGAGATTGAGTGGATGTCCTTTCTGAATCCTCTTTCCTTGTCCCAGAATGCAAGACCCGCACTCTTTGTTCCGAGGTGACTGTGATAGTCAACTCCGAAAAAGACATCCAGTACTACCTGTCTCCTAGAAGCTGCTCCGAAATAGCCGCCCATTATGCGAAGAAGAGCTTAGAAAGCTCCATCGGCTCAATGTACTCGCCGTTCTTGTAAACTCTCATGTTACCTGAAGCGATCTCGTCGATGAGCATTACCTTGCCCTCAGCATCATAGCCATACTCGAACTTGATGTCGTAGAGGTCAAGACCCTTCTCCTTGAGGTCATCAGCAACGATCTTTGTGATCTGCTGTGTCATCTTAACTGTCTCATCGTACTGCTCCTCTGTCATAACGCCGAGAACCTTAAGTCCTTCCTTTGTTACAAGCGGATCGCCCTTAGCGTCATTCTTGAATGTCATCTCAACGTATGCCGGAAGGTCTGCACCAAGCTCTACATAATCGCTGTATCTTCTGAAGAAGCTTCCTACTGCCTTATATCTGCAGATTACCTCAAGACCCTTTCCGAATACCTTTGCAGGAAGAACCTCCATTGTTGTCTCAGCTGTGTCTGCTGATACATAGTGAGTTCTGATGCCTGCAGCGTTGATTTTCTCAAAGAAGTAAATTGACATACGAAGGTTTACATCGCCTACGCCTTCAATTGTAAGACCAACTGAATTCTCGCCCGGATCGAACTTTCCGTCTTTACCGGTAACATCATCCTTGAATTTAAGTAAGTAGTTTCCGTTCTCAAGTGCAAATACGTCTTTTGTCTTTCCCTGGTATACCTTGTTCATGTTTTTCTTTCTCCTTTGTTTTTAATATTCACAAACAGTAATTATTAACTGATGTTAACTGAAAATACCTTTATTACTTTTTGCTACAATTTGCCGGTTAATGCTTTTGCAAACTCCTTTTAAGTTTTACAAACGATGTCTACTTTTTTTCAATTTACATTTGCATCTTCCCGGTCTTCTTTATTTACAGAGCGTAAACTCAGTAAAATCAAAGTGTGTAAGTGCTTCTTACCTCGGCATCAGCCTCAAGTACGGCTGCCTTACCCTTTGCACGGTGCTCCTCGAGCTTTGCTGCAACCTCACTGTCGCTTGTTCCGATAATCTGTAATGCAAGAAGAGCTGCATTTGCTCCGCCGTTAACAGCAACTGTTGCAACCGGGATACCCGATGGCATCATAACTGTTGAGAGAAGCGCATCCATTCCGTCGAAGCAGCTGCCCTTGCACGGAACTCCGATAACCGGGAGTGTTGTGTTTGCGGCAAGTGCTCCAGCGAGGTGTGCTGCCATTCCCGCGAAAGCTATTAAAACTGAAAATCCGCCCTCACGTGCTGATGATGCAAATTCCCTTGCTTCATCAGGGCTGCGATGGGCGGATAGAATACGCACTTCGAAGGGTATATTGAATTCTCTGAGTACACCGAGAGCCTTCTCCGCAACTGGCATATCAGACTTACTTCCCAATACTAATCCTACTCTTGTCATATCAATCTCCTTTTTTTACTTTAAAGCGTCAAAAAAACAAATAGAGCAGACTAATCCTGCGATTATACTGCTCTTATGGTTGATATTAAAATTTCTGCCTTTACAGGTGCTTTCATTCCTTAAAGTACCTCATAAAAATATTTTGTAATTATATGATAACTTATGACATCTGTTTGGTCAATTGTGAAAAAATACATACTTATTTTCAAAATCAAAACAGTAAATGTAAAAATTACCCATAGTGAGAATTTTTTCTCACGTTGGCAGATGAAATTTTTCAAATCGTTATTTTTTTATCTTATTTTGAGGTGCCAAACACGCGGTCTCACACCCCTTTTGCAGCCATTAAAACCTTCCTCATTTCGCCTTCGGTTTTATCCCTTAATGTCCCCGCTATGTT
>JAUNDA010000023.1:10954-27066 GCA_030526295.1 Eubacteriales bacterium | reverse complement strand
TTGAGTTAAAGTCTGCCGTCATCTCCTCAATGTAATGTTCGAGCTCTCCGGAGTCAGCCGGGGCCCTCATTGCGCGTCTGAGGGAATCGTATTTTTCCAAAAGACTGTTAACCCTGTCGGCAAGCGCTTCATTATCATTAATGTTTAGTCCGCCGCTTTCGGGTGTCGACGTATCATTCTCGAGTTCAGTTAAGAACCCGCTGAACATGCCCTCGACCTCACCATCGATGTCATTTCCAAAATCGGAAATGTCAAGTCTGGCCTGGTCCTCCTCCGTTTCATAGAAATAGCGGATCATCTCAGCCACGTAGATACGGTTTTCCATCTGACGCCTCTCCGTTTTCATGGAATCAATCCTCTTATAAAGGTCCTCCACGAAATCAAAATCCGGATCTGAGAGCATCTTGTGAATCTTGGAGTTTGAATAACCCAGCTCCTTATAAAGGGCAATTTGCCTGATTTTCATTATGTCGTCCTTGCTGTAAAGCCAGTACGACTTACCACCTTCGGATTTCTTGCATGAGGGCACAATGATACCACGTTCTATGTAGTATTTAAGCTTTCTCTTTTCTATTCCGGTAATTTCGGAAACTTCTCCTACTGTATACATATCCTCCATGCCGCTTTCCTCCGATTGACTTGAATTCTATTAACGGCCGATATCGGCCGTCAACAGAAATCTTGTTTCCCAATCGGATAATAATTATTAAGCCCCCGAAAGCCTTAAACTTTAGCTTTCAGAGGCAGGTTTCGTTACATATACCTGCCCGAAAACACGACCACACTTAGTCAGCCGTGGCACCTGCCAGGTTGAATATTGAGAAGAGGTCGCCGAGAGAGCAGGTAAGCGGGGTGGTCTCCTCCTTCTTGGCCTCAGCGTAATATGGGTTAAGCTGGAGCACGGGCTCAGTCATGAGCTTCTTAAATAGAAGTGCCGTGTTGCGTGCATCGTCGAGACCGTTGTGGGCGTTACCGCTTGCGTTGATATCGCAGGCATTGAGTGCATCTGTGAGCGACGAGGCGCGGTAGCTGTCTGTCTTTTCATCGAAAATCTGCTGGGCATCTACCCAGGTCTCAAAGAGAGTCTCAAGCCTCGGGCATGTGATACCCTTGTTCTCCATTTCACGAGAAAGCTGTGCACGGTCGCTAAAGCTCCATGAAACCATCACAACATCTCCCGATGGAAGCCAGTCCACAAACTCTGCAAGGGCATCCTCAAAAACTGGCGCATCTGCGAGATCCTCGTCCTTGATGCCAGTAAGACCTGTTATGAAGGAATCAGCATGGCTGTACTGCGGTTTTACGTAGGTATTGAAGCTATCGATAATGTCGAACTCATCATTTAAAAGAACCGCTCCAATCTGGATGGTCTCCATACCCATGTGAAGGACCTTTTTCATACGCCTTTCAACGTTACTCATCTCAAGATCAATTACCACGTAATGCTTCATCTGCTCCATTTCTGCTGCCTTTCCTTTCTTTTTAACTCTTCCTTTATATAAATCACGTTCTGATAGTAGCTCTATAGTACCCATTATAATCGGGCGCAGTACCAAAAATGCCCCTGCCACCTGAGGCTGCCCGCATTGGAAAGAGCCCTGACCCAAGTGACCCGGCCCTGTAATGAGAATTTTTTATTCTGGCCAAAGTTCGGCTAATCTGTACTGCGATTACATATTAGCCGAAACTTTCTTGATTTCAGACAGTGATAACTACATAGTCCCGATATGGCTGATTTGATGCATGAAGGAGGCATAGAAAGCCTTAAAAATAGCCAAAGGGAATAGCTGTTATGAGTGGTTTTTATGGCATAGCTACAAATCGGCGGGCGGTGTATTGACATAATTACGTAAACGGAGTTAATATCTAACTTGTAAAATGAAGTAATATCCTCAGTGTATGGGGACTGTGGTTTTAGTTCTGCATATGTAGCTTCCGGCGCACAGACAGTCGGAAAAAACGCAGGCAACAAACCAGATGATTAAGAGCCAAGAGGTGGAAGGATGAACGTGATTATGGGAAATAATGCTATGATGGCAGGATGTTCTCAGGCGAAGTCTACCCACACAGCGGCAGAGGCTATGTCTATTTTTAAGGCAGTACGTTTTTTTGCGTACTGCCTTTTTTATTACTTTTATTATTTTTTTAATGAGTGTAACCCGCGAAGGACTACAGCCGTTATTTGAATGAACTTCAGTTAACTTTAGGCGGTTTCCTTTGCGGGAGGCCGCCTTTTTGTTATCCCGTATGAGCCACGTATAGGCACATGCTTGCATGAATGACTATAAGTGGCGAACGGTAATCATCGAGATGAAGCGTAGCGGAATCGAGATGTTGTCGGAGTTGGGGAACCGGGCTACGGCAGATAGAACAGCCGGTGCTTAAATGCCAGGCTAAGAACAAGATTATTAAGAGGTGTAACATGAACGAACTTGAGATGTCACGTAAGGAAATTACGAGAATTGACGAAGAGATGGCAAAGCTTTTCGAAGCGCGTATGAAGGCAGCCGAGAAGATCGCAGAGTATAAGAAGGAATGCGGTCTTCCGATAAAGGACTATGCGCGTGAGGAGGAGCTTATTAACAGAAACCGCAAGTACATCGACCGCGCGGATATCGAGGGTTACTATGTACAGTTTCTGAGGAATACAATCGACCTCTCATGCCGCTTCCAGTCAGGAGCAATCAATGGCATGAAGGTAACCTACTGCGGAGTTGAGGGTGCCTTCTCACACATTGCCGCAAAGAGGATGTTCCCTGAGGCCGAGCTTACATCCTTCACAAGCTTCCAGGATGCCTACGAGGCAGTTGAGAGGGGCGAGTATGACATCGCAGTCCTTCCGCTTGAGAACAGCTATGCCGGAGAGGTAGGAACAGTTATGGACCTCATCTTCTCGGGAAGCCTCTACATTAACCAGGTGATCGATGTGCCTATCGTGCAGAACCTCATCGGTACACAGGATGCAACGCTTAATACAGTTAAGAAGGTTATTAGCCATCCGCAGGCACTCTCACAGTGTGAGTCATACTTAAGAAGACATAACCTCGAGAGCGAGGCATACTCAAATACAGCCATTGCGGCAATGCACGTAAAGGAGCAGAATGACCCGAGTCTTGCAGCAATTGCGGCTGATGAGACATCGACAATTTTCGGTCTTAAGATGCTCGACAGCGAGATTAACGACTCAAAGAACAACACCACTAGATTCGCAGCCTTCTCAAGGGCACAGAATAAGCCCGCTCCGTCTGGAAAGCGCGAGGACGAGAACTTCATTCTCGTATTCACGGTACAGAACGAGGCCGGCTCACTCGCACAGACACTTGATATCATCGGTGCACACGGCTACAACATGCGTAACTTAAGAAGCCGTCCGATGAAGGACCTCCTCTGGAACTACTTCTTCTACATCGAGGCAGAGGGAAACATCAACACTGAGAACGGACGCGACATGCTGAGGGAGCTCGGTGCAATCTGTGCAAAGCTTAAGTTGGTTGGTGCATACTACGTAAATAATGAGGTATAATGAAATGATAATACCTGTAAATATGACAAACGAGGGCTATGACATCGTACTTGAAAGAGGCGTTTTATCGAGGACCGGCGAGGAGCTTCCGCTTAATAGGCGCGTACTTGTTGTGACTGACGACGGTGTGCCTGCCATGTATGCCGAAACTGTGGCAGCCCAGTGCAAGAAGCCATATGTTGTGACAGTGCCGCAGGGCGAGGGAAGCAAATCGATGGAGACACTCGAGATGCTTCTTAAGACAATGCTCGATGCGGGCTTTACACGTAAGGATGCGGTTGTGGCTGTCGGCGGCGGTGTTGTCGGTGACCTCAGTGCATTTACGGCTTCCGTATACATGAGGGGAATCGATTTCTACAACATTCCCACTACTCTCCTCTCGCAGGTTGACTCCTCGATAGGCGGAAAGACAGCCGTCAATTTCGGTGGTGTCAAGAACGTGGTCGGCTCCTTCTACCAGCCTCATAAGGTGCTCATCGATCCCGATACACTTAAGACACTTAGTGACAGGGAGCTGATGTCAGGTCTGGCTGAAGCCATTAAGATGGCAGCTACAAGCGACAGTGAGCTTTTTAAGCTAATCGAGGAAAGTACGGACCTTGAGGGAGACCTCGAAAAGATTATCGAGATGTCACTTCTTATTAAGAAAAACGTCGTAGAGCAGGACCCGCACGAGAAGGGACTAAGAAAGGTACTTAACTTCGGACATACAATCGGCCATGCGGTTGAGAGTCTGAATGGCGGGGCATATTACCATGGTGAGTGCGTGGCAATGGGCATGCTTCCAGTAGCCGGTGACAAGGCAAGGGAAAGAATAAAGGCAGTACTTAAAAAGTACGACCTGCCGTATGAGATTAAGGAAAGCGGTGCAGAGCTTCTCCCGCTTATCCTTCATGATAAAAAGATGCAAAAGGAAACCGTAACAGTCGTTTGCGTCGATGAGATCGGAGACTTCCGATTCGAGGAGATGAAGCCTGAGGATCTTGTGGCAAGGGTCTAAGCGAATCATTAAAACCACTATAAAAGAAAGCGGTGATGAGATGAAAAACACATTTGGAACAAGCGTATCAGTAACCATATTCGGTGAGAGCCACGGCGACATGATTGGTGCCGTTGTTGACGGACTGGCTCCGGGAATCGAGGTTGACGAGGAGTTTATCGCAGCGCAGCTCACAAAGAGAAGGCCGCAGTCAAAGATTGACACTCCGCGTCAGGAAAAGGACAACTTCAAAATCGTGAGTGGTGTGTTTGAGGGCAGGACTACTGGAACGCCCATAACAATTCTCATCCCGAACGAAAATACAAAAAGCAAGGACTACGAATATGGTCCGGCAAGGCCGTCACATGCTGACCTCAGCGCACATTGCAAGTATCATGGATACGAGGATTTTAGAGGCGGCGGACATTTCTCAGGAAGAATCACGGCAGCACTTGTTGCAGCAGGTGCACTCGTACAGCCGGCACTTGATAATCTGGGAATTGGCATCGGAACCCACATCCTCGAGTGTGGCGGTGTAAGGGATCTGTCATTTGAGGATCTCTGTGATGAAGAGGTTACAAACGCCCTCTTTGAAAACCTGCAGATGGATGATAACCGCTTTGACATCGTGGACGATGACGAGAGCGACAACATCCTTAGCATAAATAACGGTCCGTTTACTGATAATGCAGAGAATGGAGACGGATTTGACGCAGATGACGATTTCGATTCAGATGAATTCGACGTTGAATTTGATGATGAATTCGATGATGACGACTTTGCAAACGGCTGGGGCTCTGGACTTGAGTATGAGGATGCCGTTATGTATGGAATAGAACTGCTTGAGGACAGGAAATTCCCGGTACTTGACCCAGACGTTGAAGACTGTATGACTGAGGCTATTCTTGAAGCCAGAAGCAATAAGGACAGCATCGGAGGAATCACGGAGACTGCAATCACAGGACTTCCGGTAGGTCTCGGAGAGCCGTGGTTTGACTCAATGGAAGGCCTCATCTCACATGCGATTTTCAGTATCGGCGGTATCAAGGGAATTGAGTTTGGTGCGGGCTTTGAGTGTGCATACATGAACGGAAGCGAGTTTAACGATCCTTTAAGAATCGAACGCGGAAGGATTATGAGCACAAGTAACAATAACGGCGGCATTAACGGCGGAATCACAAACGGCATGCCTGTAATCTTTAGCTGTGCTGTAAGGCCTACCCCGTCGATAGCTAAGAAGCAGGAAACCGTCGATTTTGTCACGGGTCAGGAAACTGACATCGAGATAAAGGGAAGACATGATCCCGCAATCATCAGAAGAATCTGTCCTGTAATCGATGCGGTAACGGCACTTGTAATTGCAGACATGCTCGCATCGAGGTTTGGAACAGACATCCTGGCACTTGATCCGGAGAACTTTGGCTTTGGTCCGGATGATATGGATTTCTAAATCCAAAGAAAATCCGTGCACTAAGAGGTTATGAAGGGTGCGGGGTTTTCAATAAAAATACAGTTAATTAAGAGGTAAAAATGCAATACGGATTAATCGGTGAACATCTCGGTCACAGCTACAGTTGCGAGATTCACGGAAAAATTGCAGATTATAAATATGAGCTTAAGGAGATAGCGCCAGAGGACCTCGATGCCTTTATGAGGGAGGCTTCGTTTAAGGCGATAAATGTGACTATTCCCTATAAGCAGGCGGTAATCCCGTATCTTTACGAGATTTCCTCGCAGGCTGAGGAAATCGGTGCCGTAAACACGGTCGTTAACCATGACGGAAGGCTCTACGGCTACAATACAGACTTTATGGGAATGGCTGCACTCTTTGAAAAAATGGGTGTAAGCCTATCTGGTAAAAAGGTTCTCATCCTTGGAACAGGCGGCACCTCAAAGACAGCCGTGGCTGTAGCAAAAGACGGGGGAGCCAGGGAAATCATCAAGGTTTCAAGACATGCCGGTACGGATGGTGATGTAGTTCCTGTTGTGACATATGAGGAGGCAGTGGCTAAGCATAGTGACGCCGAGATAATCATAAACACAACCCCGTCTGGCATGTATCCAAATGTGGAAAACGTACCGATTGACGTATCAGCTTTTAAAAATCTCGAGGGAGTTCTCGATGCGGTTTACAATCCGCTTCGCACAAATCTCGTTCTCGATGCTCATGAGCACGGCGTTGCAGCTGAGGGCGGACTATACATGCTCGCAGGCCAGGCGGTCTATGCTTCGGCTGAGTTTCAGGACATCGATATCGATAAAACCCTTATAGATGTGGCATATCGCACAGTTCGTGATAAAAAGAGAAACCTCGTTATGACGGGAATGCCATCAAGCGGAAAGACTACAGTGGGTAAACTTCTCGCAGAAAAGATGGGACTTAAGTTCGTAGACACGGACGACCTCATCGTGGAGAAAATCGGATGCTCAATCTCAGACTTTATGCATGCTCACGGTGAAAAGGCGTTCAGGGATGTGGAGAGTGAAGTAATTAAGGGCATTGCCAGTGAAAGCGGAATGGTGATAGCTACAGGCGGCGGTGCTGTACTCCGAAGCGAAAACATCCGCGCACTTAAGCGTAACGGTGTAGTTATCTTCCTGGATAGAGCCCTCGAAAACCTCATCACAACAGATGACCGTCCTCTCTCATCAAGCCGAGAGGCACTTGAGAAGCGTTACAGCGAGCGAATTGACATCTACAGGGGTACGGCAGACATCATAGTCGATGCGAATACGACACTTAACGAAGAGGTCGAGGATATCCTTTCAAAGCTTCAAGGGGATGCATGAGACGCTCGGGAGTTAGAATGAAAGTTATCAACAATTGTGCTGCTGTGCAGGCTGCGTATCAACAAGCTGCGGGGCTTACGGCAGTAAGACATTAATAGAAAAGGAAACATAATGAAGATTCTTGTTTTAAACGGACCAAACATAAACATGCTTGGCATCAGGGAGCCGGGTATTTACGGACATGATACATATGACAGTCTTGTGGAGATGGTAAGGGCACACGCAGGGGAAATCGGCGTGGATGTGGAGTTTTACCAGTCAAACCATGAGGGCGACCTCGTTGACGCAATCCAGAAGGCATACTTTGACGGGGTCGAAGGAATAGTTTTTAACCCTGCGGCATATACACATACAAGCGTTGCGATTCTCGATGCCGTTAAGGGTACTGGAATCCCGACTGTTGAGGTGCATATCTCGGCAGTTGAAAAGCGAGAGGATTTTAGACAGGTAAGCTACATAAGGCTTGCAGCAGTTAAGACTATTACGGGACACGGTCTCGCAGGCTATAACGAGGCAGTTGACTATCTCGTAGAGCATTTTGGAAGCAAAAATGAGGATTAAGATTACTCCAACCAAATTAAAGGGAAGCGTCAGCGTGCCACCGTCAAAAAGCTATGCGCACAGGATGCTTATCTGTGCAGCGCTTGGAAACGGTGAAAGCATAATTAAGGGCATCTCCGAAAGCGAGGACATGTACGCAACACTCGACTGCATTAAGGCACTTGGTGCCGATGCGGTTAAGGTGGGTGACACCGTTAATGTTAAAAGGGGCGCGAGGGCAGGTGTGTGCGAAAACGAAAAGCACTGCGGTTTAATCGAAGACGTAAACGGCGCAGGTGACATTGACAGTGCCTCAGGCCCACGGATCTTCCCATGCCGTGAGAGCGGAAGTACCCTTCGATTCTTTATACCGGTGGCTCTCGCCTTCGGTGGTGAGGCGCTCTTTACGGGAACCCCGAGGCTTATCGAAAGAGGCATAGGCATCTATGAGGAGATGTTTGGGGCAAAGGGCATTGACATCCGTAAAACAGATGATGGCATATATGCAAACGGCAGGCTCGAGGCAGGCGAGTTCGTGCTTCGTGGCGATGTAAGCAGCCAGTTTGTGACGGGACTTCTCTTCGCTCTCCCGCTTCTAAGTGGGGACAGTGTGATAAGGGTTCTGCCACCTGTAGAAAGCAGGGGATACATTGACATCACAATCGATGTCCTAAAGCGCTTTGGCGTAACCGTGACTGAGACAGAGCCTAATGTATTCCTAGTGCCGGGTGGTCAGGAGTACGACGCAAGGGATTTAAGCGTAGAGGGCGACTGGTCAAACGGTGCGGCGCTCCTCGCGTTTAATGCGATTGGAAGCGACCTTGGGATAGGCGGACTTAATAACGAAAGCATGCAGGGTGACCGCGTGTGCGTGGATATCATAAAGAGTCTCACGGAATCTAGTGCGGATGACGGCGACACAGATGACGGTGACAAGAATAACTGTGGTGCGGATGATGGTGGAGCCAAAAACTGCACCGCAAACGGCAGCGAGTCGGGTATCGATATCTCAGGATGTCCTGATCTTGGGCCTGTGATGTTTGCACTCGCTGCGGCTACAGGAAAGGGTGCCGTGTTTACTGGTACGAGGAGACTTCGCATCAAGGAGAGCGACCGCGCCCAGGCGATGGCCGATGAGCTTAAGAAGTTCGGCGTACCTGTAACGGTTGGTGAGAACGATGTAATAATCGGGGCTGCTGCCCTTAAAACTCCCACTGAGGTGCTTGACTCCCATAACGACCACCGAATTGTAATGGCGATGACGCTTCTATGTAGCATCGTCGGCGGAGAAATCGATGGTGCCGAGGCAATCCGTAAGAGCTGGCCCGACTTTTTCGAGGTACTTGGTGGCGTGGGACTCAAAGCGAATTAATAAATTGGTTTGTTCCTGTTGTAGCGACATGTAAGGGAGCCGTTTTTACGGGTATGGGAAGGCTTCGCATTAAGGAAAGCGGACGAAGTAACGACCGAATATACATAACCGCTATATGAACCGAAACCACTATAAATGGAGAAATTAGATGAATTTTAACAAAGACACAAAGGTGCTGATTGTGGGTCTTGGACTCATAGGAGGCACATATGCCGAGGCTCTGTCCGATAAGGGCTATACCGTCGGCGCAATAGATAAGCGTGCCGAGTCTATAGATTTTGCACTTAATAAGGGCTGGATAACCGAGGGACGCACGGAAAATGACAGCGAATTTATTGCAGGCTTTGACCTTGTAATCTTCGCTCTTTACCCTCACATCTTCCTTGAGTGGTTAAGCGAGAACCAGGGTGCACTTAAGCCGGGAACCCTGCTTACAGATGTAACGGGCGTTAAGTCAAGCGTCGTTTACAAGGTGCAGGACATGCTTCGCGGGGATCTCGAGTTTATCGGTGCACATCCGATGGCAGGCCGTGAAATGAGCGGCGTCGAGTTTGCCAACAAGGAAATTTTCAAGGGTGCTAACTACATCGTAACGCCTACCGAAAAGAACACCGAGGCAGCAATAGAAACCGCTGAGGAGCTTGGCCGTGTTCTCGGATTTAAGACAATTTCGAGGCTAAGCCCAGAGGAGCATGACGAGATGATCGGCTTCCTTTCACAGCTTACACATGTGATAGCAGTTGCACTCATGGTCTGCAAGGACTCCACAAAGCTTGCAGATTACACAGGAGACTCGTTTAGGGACCTCACAAGAATTGCAAAGATTAACGATGCGATGTGGTCAGAGCTTTTCCTTTTAAATAAAGAGGAGCTATTAAAGCAGATAGATATATTCAGTGACAAGCTCGAAGAGTTAAGGGAATGCATTGCAACAGATGATGCCGAAACGATGCGTGCGATGATGAGACTCTCAAAGGAGAGACGAGGCTTCTTCGACAAGCCTACAAAATAAAACCTAGGAATTACGACAGACTTGGTAGCAACTTAAACCTATGTTTAACTGCTACCGCTAAGACAACTTCAGAAAGAATATTAAGGGGATTTAAACTATGAACATGGAATTTAAACGCAGACTGCCAACACCGCAGACCATTAAGGAGATGTACCCAATCTCCGAGGAGATGGCTGAGAAGAAGGCTGCCCGCGATAAGATACTCGCAGACATTTTCACAGGCAAGGACAACAGGTTCGTGCTCATTATCGGTCCGTGCTCAGCAGACCGCGAGGAGCCCGTACTCGACTATATCGGAAGACTTCGTACGGTACAGGACCAGGTAAAGGACAAGATTATCATGGTTCCGCGTATCTACACAAATAAGCCGCGTACAACAGGTTCAGGCTACAAGGGAATGCTTCACCAGCCAGACCCAAACAGCTCACCTGACATGCTTAAGGGTCTTATCTCAATCCGTAAGCTTCATATGAAGGCTCTCGAACAGACAGGCTTTTCATGTGCAGACGAGATGCTTTACCCAGAGAACCACAACCATCTCGACGACATGCTTTCATACGTTGCAGTAGGTGCAAGATCGGTTGAGAACCAGCAGCACCGTCTCACAGCGAGTGGACTCGACATCCCGTGTGGTATGAAGAACCCGACATCTGGTGACCTTAGCGTCATGATGAATTCAATCAGGGCCGCACAGCATCCGCATACCTTCGTTTACAACGGCTGGGAGGTTCAGTCTAAGGGTAACCCTTACACACATGCAATCCTCCGCGGACACGCTAACCAGCACGGACGCAGCACTCCGAACTACCACTACGAGGACCTCAACCTCCTCTATGAGCTTTACTGCAACCTCGGACTTGAGAATCCTGCTGCCATCATCGACTGTAACCACGAGAACTCAGGCAAGCAGTGGCAGGAGCAGCCGAGAATCGCAAAAGAGATTCTTCACAGTATGCGCCACTCTGAGAACATTCACAGCCTCGTTAAAGGTCTTATGATTGAGTCTTACATCGAGAACGGCTGCCAGGCCCCCGACGGCGGAGTATACGGAAAGTCAATCACCGACCCGTGCCTTGGCTGGGAGAAGACAGAGAAGCTTATCTTCGAGCTCGCTGAGCTTCTGTAATTAAAGTTCAAAAGACTTGGCAGAATTAAAACCAAAAATATCATTAAAGCCATCAGCTAAAATAAGCTGGTGGCTTTATTTTTGGATTATGCCTTCCAGAGTGAGTGTGGTTACTCACCAACCATCGGGATCGACTTGGCGGGTTTCTCATCTGAGAGGCCCATGAAGCGCATGATGTTTTTGTAATATACATGCTCGAGGAAATCCTCGGTGTTTTCAGTTATGAGGCGGCGGTAGATCGCATCGTCACGCTGCTGCCACTCTTTAGCCCATGAGGTATTGTAATTAACCGTATTGCAGTCCGTACCGAAGATGAGATTGTACCTAAGCTCATATGTGCTCCAGTCAAGAAGTCTTGTGAAAACCTCATCACGGTAGCCTCTCGGTGTGCCAGGAGTTACGTCAATAAACATCTCGCAGCTCATATCAGGGCGTGTGTAATAAGCATTATTGAACTTGCCATAAACAGCGATGCATTCGTCACACCATGGCCATGAAACGTGCGCGAGGCAGAAGCGGAGCTTTGGAATCTCAATAAGAGCCTCAAAGTTTGAAGGCTTATTGAAGTTTGCAGATGGCATGCCGTCCCAGAGAATTCCTGAGTGGAAAAGTACCGGCTTACCCATCTTAGCAATCTTCTCACACGCAAGGAGGCATTTCTCGTTTGATGGTGCAAACTCCGAGCAAATTATCTTGAAGCCGTTAATACCCTTTTCCACTGCGAGGTCTATCTGGTCGAGCGCATCTGACTCAAGCGGGTTTATCCAGTAGAAGGGGTAGAGATTATTGTTGCTGCCACAGGTTCTGAGCACGTCCTCAAGTCTTTGCTCCGGGTCCCAGTCACGGAAGGTGAGCGGGTCTACCGATATGATTACACCGCCGTCAAGGCCTGCACCGCGGAGTCCCTCAATAAGGCGGGCACGGTTTCCCTCCGGGTTTTTTAAATATTCATCTCTGTAGTCCTTTGGGTCAAGCCCTGTATGTATGTGTGCGTCTATTCTCATAATGTTTCCTCTTTATATATGTATGAACGGGCTCTGCTGCCCTCTCTTAATTTAATTCCCTCATTCAGTCACTACTGCCGCTGTCTGCATGCTGCGGTCTGTTGTCACGGTCTGAGCCCTCAAGCCTGCCGCTTGCAACCTCCTTATAGAGCCTGTGCAAAAGAATCAGGAAAAACCTGTCGTTGTCATTCTGGATTGGGTTGATATCCCATGCGGCCCTAAGCTGGTTAAGTCTAAAAACAAGCGTGTTTCTGTGTACCCCGCAGTGCGCCGCCGCACCAATAAGGTCCATGTCCTCCTCTACAAGTGCCTCAACCGTATCCTTTATCGCGGGGTTTGTGTCAAGGTACGCAAAGTACTTTGAGAAGAAATGGTATATCATCTCAGAGCCCGCATTATCCATTATCATGTCTAGCACATGTTCATAGGCCCAGGAGATTTTTTCCTTTGGTGACAGTGTACGAAGTACCGTGTTAAGCGCCTCGGGATATTCCTTAAAGTCGGAAACCACAACGCCCGTACTGCATGAAACCGTTACGCCGTCCCTAAGCTCCAGTCCGTTTATCACATTTTCAAAGAATTCGCGAAGCTCTGTTAGCTTTAATGGTCCGTCGGTGTCAATGCTTTTACAGTAAACGATGCTGTCATCGCTAATGGCTCCGAAGATGTCATTATGCACGGGTGAAAGAAGACGTCTTAGCTGCTCCTCGACCTTATCAAGCATCTCAGGTGCCGATACCCTGAATACCGTTATTAGTCTTTTAAGTGACGGGTCAATATCCATCTCGGCAGCCATGATCGTAATGGCTGTCGGCGCCGTCATGCCTATATGGAAAAGCTGTGCGAGAAACGAGTTGTCGTTTCTGCTGTGCTCATCTATCTGGCTGTCATCTATTGAAAAGTACATTTCCGCAATGGCTGCGGCTGCTGCCTCCCCGTCAAAGCCGGAGCCCGGTTCCAATATGCCCGCAATGCATACCCATCCGGGGTGTGTCGGGAACACCTGGACACTGTACCTTTTGCCATTATCATTAATCACTGTCCTTCCGTACCTTGGAAGTCCCGGGAAGAGGCGGCTGTACTCAAGCTCATGCTTATGCTCACGGATAAGCTTTCTCTCACCGTCAAGCTCAAAAACTTCCGCATCGGGGAAGGTTTCACACATCATTTCAAAGAGACTTTCCTTCTGTGGCAGCTGCATTGTACTCCTCCTTTTCTTTTAATATCTTCTCAAGGAAATCCGACTGCGGGAAGTTTGCATAGAGCGGAACTGCTATGTCCCTCCAGCTTCTCTCCTCCTCGGGAGTCGGACAGGTGATTTTCATTCTCTTTCGTGTAACGAGGATGTCCCTTGCCTTGTTATTAAGCTCCTCCTGTCGCCTGAATACCCACTTTGTGGTTTCAGCAGACGCAAGCCTTACGCACTCCTGCAGGAACGGTGTCAGCTTTTCATAGGAACGCCTTGAGAACATGACGGACTCCGTGCTAAGGAAGCAGTTGAGCTCATATACATAGTCCTGGTATCTGTAGAAATGCATGCCGAGGATGTTTGTATAGGGGTTCTCCTGACCGTCAATAATTCCCGATGCAAAGGACGGACCTACGTCATTGTAATAAAGCTTAACCGGTGTTCCTCCGCATGCCTTTACAAATTCGGGAAGCTGCTGTGTAAACATTATCCTTATCTTCTTGCCCTCAAGGTCTGACGGCATATGAATCGGTGTATGGGCCGAGGTTATGTATCTCCAGCCCATGCTCCAGATGTTCGGGCATATGACTCCCGATTCATTGAGGTTTGGTGCCAGCTCATTAACCACAAGGTTATTGAGGATATGCTCCGCCTGTGCCATCGAATCAAACAGAAACGGAAGCTCAAGTACATCGGCCTTTCCACCTGTTGCCGCGCTGAGCGATGCAGTGCTTCCGATCATTCCGTCGAGGTTTCCGTTACTCGTATATCCAAACAGCGAATCGTTATCGCCCGAGTTTGAAAGGGTATGAAGGATTATCTTTAACTTACCATTACTGTACTTATGCACAAGCTCACTGAAATGCTGAATTCCCTCATGAAGCACGCTATGGTTAGGGATAATGATTCCAATGTGCCAGGTGATTGTACGGTTCATGAAAAGTGCCAGGCTCCTCATGACCATCCTGTCATTTGACGAATACTGCGGGTCGAGTGCAAGTCCTGTCCTGAGGCTATTGTACCTCTGGAGCATAGTGTTTCTGTGAAGTCCCAGCTGCGCGGCCGTTGCCGCAAGGTTACTGCTGTTTTGTGTAAGTGCAGTCACGCTCTCCCTGTATTTATCCTTATGCGTAAGAAGGTCCTGATGTAGGCCGAACACATAGTTCATCTCAGATTCAGGAATCTGGGAGGTGAAATATTCAAAAAGATAGTCCTCGATAAAAAGGCACGGTTCATGCCTTACATTGAGATAATCGTAGTTTTCGAGAAGGAAGTTTGCCTCACGGTAGCTCTTTCCAAGCTCCGCAAGCGATTTGTATCCACTGCCCACTGCAACAGTAAGTGACAGCCTGTTTGTCTGCATGAGTCCCTCGACAAGGTCCTCAACCACGCCGGTGAGGTATTCCTTCTGGCCGGTGCCCTCAGTCTGCATCACTTCCTTAAATATAAGAAAGTAGTTCGGGCTAAGACATCCGTAGATGTCATTTGGCGAGTAATAGGGCGACTGCAGCACAGCCTCGGCAAGACACCTAGAAATCTTCTGCTCATAGATTTTAAAGTCTGTTCCGACAGTTGTTGCGGAATCAGACTGGAAGATGCAGAGGATTGCACAGCGTGTGACATTTGGGGCAATGTTAAGCTCGTCCGAAATACGACGGGGCCCCGCGTCAAGCGCAGTCTCGTTTGCAATCTGGTTTGTGAGAAGTGCCTGTGTGTTAATTCGCCAGCGTATTTCCTCCTCCTTCCTCCTTGATTCGAGAAGGCGGTGGTATGTCATTACAAAGCGCTCAGCCTTTTCGGCATCGGGCTGCATGGCAAGGCAGAATATTCCGTTCTTGCCGGGGCAAAGCGGAAAAATCAGGTAGCTTTTATCCAGATGCCTGTCAAAGGAGCCGTGGAGACTAAAATATGCACGGATAAGCTTTTCCGCATTTATGAGGTCAATCCCCCCGATATCCATAAGAATCCTTCTGGAGCCGTCAAAAAAAGCCATCGGAATATTGCAGATATTCTCAAGATAGCCCTTCATCTGATGCAGTTCCTTGCCTGTCATGTCCATTTTAAGGTGTTCTCCTTCCTCCTTCAGTTAATCCCATCATAGCAAAATATTATGTGCTGTCAATACAATAATTATTTGCTAATGTGCGCTATTGTATAAAATCTGTCTAAATCTCACGAAAAATTTTAAATTTTTCACAATATGCTATAAATGCATATGTGCACTCGATACAATTTCGTATGTTTATAATTGGATTTTAAAGCCACTATACTTGCTTAATGCCACTTAATATAATGAAGATATCAGGACACGGAAATAATTTTTACTATTCCCAAATCACAAAATTTATTTTCATGCGTTTGATAACAAAATCTTCCGCGGAAGAAATTCCCAGGAAGAACACAACAAAGAATCAAATTGTGAACCATAAAAACATTAACATTCACAAATCAATAAGGAGGACATCATGAAAAAAACTATCTCATTATTCCTTGTTGCTGCAATGTTAGTAGCTTCACTTACCGCTTGCGGTTCAAGCTCAAGCACAGCAACAACAACAGCAGCAGCTACACAGGCTG
>JAUNDA010000023.1:0-10939 GCA_030526295.1 Eubacteriales bacterium | reverse complement strand
AAACTCAGGCAGCAGCCGAGACACAGGCAGCAGCTGACGGCGTTGATTACACACAGGGCGACAAGCTCACAATCAAGATTGCACACGTTTCTGCTGACGGTGTTCCGATCGACCAGTTCTGCGACAAGATTGCTACAGAGCTTGACGAGATGACAGCAGGCCGTATCAAGGTTCAGGTATTCCCGGCTTCACAGCTTGGAAACAACGCAGAGCTTCTTGAGCAGCTTCAGTTTGGCACACTTGAGATGGCTATCTCTTCAGTAGCTTTCCTTGGTGCTTTCACAAACACAACAGCTTTACTTGACCTTCCATACCTTTTCAAGAACGAAGCAGCAGCTGAGGAAGTTCTTGACGGTGAGGTTGGACAGTCAATGTTCAAGGATCTTGAGTCTTCAGGCTTCAAGGGTCTTGCATGGCTTTCAACAGGTTGGCGTCACCTTACAGCTAACAAAGAGGTTCACGCTCCTGCAGACGTTAAGGGTCTTAAGATCCGTGTAATGGAGAACCAGATGCACATCGACCACTTCAATGCACTTGGCGGATCAGCAGTTCCGATGGCATTCTCAGAGCTTTACACAGCACTTCAGAATGGTACAATGGATTGCCAGGAGAACCCATGGGCTAACATCGATGGAAACAGACTCTACGAGGTTCAGAAGTACATCATCGAGACAGGTCACATCTATGACACATCACCGCTCCTTGCTTCAAAGAGCTGGTGGGATACACTTTCAGCAGCTGACCAGGAGCTTCTTACAAAGGTTATCACAGAGGGTCTTGCATGGGAGCGTCAGCTCAGCGCAGACAACCAGACAGAGCTTCGTGAGAAGATCGGAAACAACGGAACAAACGTTGTAATCCAGCTCACAACAGAAGAGCGTCAGGCATTCCGTGATGCTGCACAGCCTGTATACGACAAGTATGGCCCGGCTATCCAGAGCCTTATCGATACAGTAGAAGCAGTTAATGCTAAGCACTGATCTCAAATTAAATACAGAACTTTATAGGAAACCGTTTACGTCGTGATACGGCGTAAGCGGTTTTTCCAAAATAGACCGAAATTAAACAGGAGGTGCATGAACTTGGAAAGCAAAGAAAAGAGAGAGCCTTTCTATAATCAGATAGAAAAGTTCATTATCGTGTCTTTCATGACCATAATGATGGTAATCCTCTCAGTAACAATCTTCACAAGATTCGTTCTTAACTACACCCCTTCATGGACTGAGCAGCTCGTTCGTCTCATGCTTGTATGGATTTCCTTTGCAGGTATCAGCTGGGCAGGCATGATTGATGCACACATGAAGGTTACAGCAATTTCACTTGCAACAAAGAAACACCCGAAGGTATTCGAAACCTTCCTTATGATCGGTGATCTCGTAACAGTTGTTTACAGCTTCTACATGGCATACAGAATCGGCATTACGATGAAGATGACCATCGACCAGTACCAGGTATTCACAGCTATGCCATGGTGCCCGAAGTGGGTAATGTATCTCGCAGGCGTTCTTGGAATGGCAGGTCTCGGACTTCGTGTCATCCAGCGCCGTGTGAAGTATTTCAAGAATCTTAAAGGAGGAGAAAACGCATGATTATTCTTACAATGCTCGGAATTCTTTTCCTCTGCCTTATCTGCACAGTGCCGATCGCAGTATCTCTTGGCACAAGCTGCATAACAGTATTCCAGTCATTCTTCCCGGGTCGTGACATGACATCCATGCTCGCCCAGGCGACTGTAACAAGTATCGACTCATTCTCACTGCTTGCAATTCCATTCTTCATGCTCGTAGGAAGCCTTATGGAGGGCGGCGGAATTGCACAGAAGCTTATCGACGTTGCAAACATGATTACCGGTAAGAAGGCCGGCGGTCTTGCTAACGCTGCAATCGTTGCTTCATGCTTCTTCGCAGCTATCTCAGGTTCAGGTCCTGCAACTGCAGCTGCCATCGGCGGAATCATGTGCGGTGCTATGCAGGCTCAGGGATATTCAAAGGGCTACAGCGGTGCAATCATTGCCGCAGGTTCAACAATCGGTCCTGTTATCCCACCGTCAATCCCGATGATCATGTACGGAATCACTGTTGGTGTATCTGTATCATACATGTTCATGGGCGGTATCATTCCTGGTCTTCTCATGGGCGTTGTCCTTATGATCTGGAACTCAATCGTTTCAAAGAAGCGTGGATATTACAACAAGGACAGCGAGGATAATCTTACAGGAAAGGAAAAGCTCCAGATCCTTGTACGTGCCATCCCTGCAATCCTTATGCCGATCATCGTACTCGGCGGAATCTACTCAGGCGTATTCACTCCTACAGAGAGTGCTATCATCGGCTGCGTATATTCAATCATTGTCAGTGTCTTTGTATATAAATCACTTACATGGAAATCATTTACAAAGGCAGTATTCAATGCGGGCATCACTTCAGCTACAATCATGGTTCTCTTCGGTGCGGCAAACACCTTCGGACGCCTTCTTACAATGTTCGGCGTTCCACAGATGATGACAGACTTCATGTACTCAATCTCAGAGAACCCGGCAGTTATCATGCTTATCCTGAACGTATTCCTTCTTATTATCGGAATGTTCCTGGATACCATCTCTTCAATCCTTCTGTTTGCACCGATCTTTGCACCGATTGCAATGCAGATTGGATTTGACCCGCTGCACTTTGGTATCATCATGGTTATCAACCTCTGCATCGGTATGATTACACCTCCGATGGGTGGAAACCTGTTCGTTGCACAGCGAGTATCTAACTCAACATTCGAGGAAATCTTTAAGGATACCTTCCCGATGATCATCGTACTCTATGCACTTTTAGTAGTACTGATCTTCGTTCCAGAAATAACCATGTTCCTTCCGAGGCTGCTTGGTTATGTAGGATAATAATAGTAATTAAGGAGAAGTTTTGATATATGTTTAAAAGTGTTGAACTTACAGTAAGCGGAAAGACGATTCGCGGAACGGTAATGACACCGGAAGGAAACGGACCTTTCCCAACAGTATGTTTTTATCACGGTTTCTCAGTAGACCGTATCGGAATGAACCGTCTTCACTATTTATTCTCAAAGAGATGTGTAGAGGAAGGCTTCGCATGTGTACGTTTTGACTTCTACGGATGCGGCGAGTCGGACGGAGATTTCCGCGAGAAGCGTTTAAGCTTCGAGGTTGAGCAGTCACTTGCAATTTATGACTGGGCAATCGCACAGGATTTCGCAGATCCGGATAAGATGTTTATGGTAGGCCACAGCCTTGGCGGAGTTCTTGCAGGTATGTGTGCTCCAAAGCGCCAGCCGGCAGGTGCAGTTCTCTGGTCACCGGGCCTTGCAGCTTATTATGACATCAGTAGCCGTGTTCATGCGGTACCGACAATGTATGAGAAGGAATATGACATCGGAGGAATGTTAATCGATTCAGAATTCCTTACAGACCTTCGTCAGACTGACATTCTCGGCGAATCAAAGGGCTACGACAAGGGCGTGCTCATCATCCACGGCGACATGGACGAGAAGGTTCCTGTATTCGTAGTAGGCGAGTATGTAGATATGTATAAGGATAATGCAGACGTGCACATCGTAATGGGCTCCAACCACCAGTTCAGCAGCTGGGCATGGAAGCAGGAGGTTTACGACAACACAATGGAGTATCTTAAAAAGAGGGTATAAACCACGAGTTTATAACCATCCTAATATTATTAAATAAGTAATTCGTATAATTTATTCATTCCCATCCCTCTTTTCCCCAATCCGTTTTATGCGGGTTGGGGAATTTTTATTCTCCTGAAACAACGACTCAATCAGGTTCATATCCATTATTAGCCTTTGTACAAATATGTGACTTTACGTGGTTCATTCGGGGTAATAGAGGAGGCTGTCTCCTATTCTATTCCGCTATGCAGACATTTCGCACCTCGTGCTCCATGTCCTTACGGGCCTAATATGAATCTTCTGCGAGCACAAATTCACTGAAGCCCTTTTGCAACAAAAAATAGGAAGGCGAATTAATAATAGCCTTCCCATTTTTGTCTTAATAGTATTTATTATATTGAGTTACTGATTTATCATAAGGCGGATGATTTCCTCATTTGTTTCTCTCATTCCGTCCTTGCCGATACGTCCGATTCCCGTGATTGTCGGCTCGATGCCCTTCATGACAATGCCATCTCCGCTCTTGAATTCCTGATTATTGAGGAACATATGATAGCCGAGGATTCCGGCATCTACGCTCGATGCAATCTTTGCTGCACATGAAGCCTTTGCACCATCACAAACAATTCCTGAAACAACGGCAAGGGCATTGACAACCGTATGGATTACTGCTTCGTATGTTCCATTATCCAGATAAGCAATTCCTGCTCCTGCAGCAGCGCCTGCACTTACAGCGCCGCAGTAAGCTGAAAGCGTTCCAATACCTGTCTTTTCATGAATGGCTGTAAGATTTGAAATCACGAGTGCCCGAAGAAGCTTTTCATGTCCAACCTGAAGCTCCTTTGCATACTCGATTACAGGAACAGATACGGTAATTCCCTGGTTTCCGCTTCCTGAGTTAATGATAACTGGAAGCTCACATCCGTTCATTCTGGCATCAGAACCTGCTGCCGCTCTGGCCTTTGCACGGTTACGCACATCCTGTCCATATGTCTTTAAAAGGATGCTTCCGATGTTTGTTGAATACTCATCCTTTGCCTTATTGAGAGGATAAACTCTTGGAAGGATGATTGCACATGGGATAACTGCTGCATAAATTACGAGTACTGACGGAAGGAAGAACTCCTCAAGTCCGCAAACCCTTGCAAGAACGAAGATAAAGCTGAAGGCTGCAGTTGAGAAGCATGTCATGATAACGCATGATTCTCTCTTTGTATAATATCCGTCCTTATACTGTGTTGAAGTAAGAAGGGCTCCTGTAAGGCTTGAACCTACCCATGAAGCGATACAGTCAAGTGACGCACGTCCCGGAAGTGTGAAAAGAGGCTTCATCAGCTTTCTAACCATGATACCAACATAGTCCATGATGCCGAAATCTGTGAGAAGGCTGATAAGGAATGATGTTCCAACCATAAGTGTGAGAATGGTTGTTACAATATAATAAGCCTCACCGCCAGTAGCTTCATTCCAGATCATTTCAGGACCAATCTTGTAGAGATAGCATATAACATAGATAAGTCCAATAATGCGAACTGCGAGAATAAGCGGACTTATGTCAAAAAGACTGCGCATGGTCTTATTCTCCTGAATGAACTTAGGCTTACAAATCATGTTGATAATAGGAAGAACAACTGCAATTGAAAGGAAAAGGATTGCAAGCTGGTTAACTATCGGGTTCATCCATCCCTGAATGATATCACAGAGTATTGATACTCCGAGAACATACTTTCCGCCAACCTTCATTGGAACAAGGAAGAGTAACGCACCCATCAGAGAAGGAATTGCGAATTTAAGTACCTGGGCTGTTGATGGTTTTCTGTTTTCCATGATAATTCTCCTTATTTATTGAAACGGAAAGTAAGGTCGCAGCATGAACCGCCCTCGGCAATTGTTTCGCCTAATGTGAAGTTAAGGTTGCATGCATTGGCAATGTTACGGTCTCCATCCATGGCGATATCACAAAGCTTTGCGATTTCCTCGTCGCTGCATCCGATTGCCTGCCATCCTGCAACAAGCGGACAGTGATGGAACTTGATACGAAGATGATCTTCAGTTGATTCAACAATCTCCATATCGAAATATTTCATAAAGTCCTCGTCTGCAAACACATCTGCAAAGCTCTTAAGACTGTCATGATCTGCCCAGTCTTCATTGAGGCCTGCGCCCTGGAAACATCCACAACGAGAAGTAGCCTCTCTGGCAACCTCCTCCCAGTCTCCACCACGCTTCTTTGCCTCATCAAGAATGAGGTAAAGCCACTGAGCTCTGTGCTGCATGGCGCTGCGCACCTTCTGCACATATGCTTCCTTACAAATAGGATCATTTTTAATGTTTGACATACTCTGTCTCCCTTCTACTTTTCTTCTATAATCACAGTACATACATACGCTTGTTCTGGTATGCGTCCTGCAGAATTCCCATATAGTCTTCCTTGCTGACCGGCTTAATATTGTCATAGCTAAGCGGGTTTACAGAAGCTCGCTGCGCTATGTCTTCGAAATCCTCAGTCTTTACTGAACTGAAACTGTCAAATGACGGAATTTCGAGGTCCTTAACGAGCTGTTCAACAAAGCGTACAGCCGCAATGGAGTTTTCCTCATCATTTGCATTTGAATCTGCCACGCCAAGCTGAACGGCAATTCTTGCATACACAGATTCAAAGCCTTTTCTGTTAAATTCCATTACATAAGGCAGGAACAGTGAATTTGCCACGCCATGAGGAATGTGATATGTAACACCTACAGTCTCGGCTATTGCATGAACCGCACCCACATCGGAGTTAATGAATGCACTTCCCGCCATCGTGCTGGCAAGCATCATATTGCTCTGTGCTTCACTGTCTGTCGGACATTCCCAGCAGCGCTTGAGATTTGCAGAAATCATCTCGATAGCTTGAAGCGCAAGGGCACTTGAAACGGGATTGGAGGGTATTGCTGTATATGCCTCAATGGCATGGGTCAGTGCATCAACTCCACATGCTGCTATAAGCTTTTTCGGAAGTGTCTCAAGCAGTGCCGGGTCACAGATTGCCACGTCAGGTGAGAGGGTATCTGCATCCATAATTGTCATCTTGTACTGCTTCTCGGTATTTGTAATAACAGATACAAAAGTAACCTCGCTGCCAGTACCTGCAGTTGTTGGAACACATATTACCGGAAGCATACGGTTTGTAATCGGTACTCCATCCAGTTCCCTGCATGAAACATTATTTGTTACAATGGCTGCCATGGCCTTTGACTGGTCCATGGCACTTCCTCCGCCAAGGGCCACAATCAGCTCAATTCCCTGCTCCCTGCAAAAAGCGGCGCCTCTGTCACATTCGGTGTCAACGGGCTCAGGCTGTGGCTGAAGGTATGTTACGCAGGTAATTCCCTTTGAAGAAAGTGAATCTCTAATATCAGCGGCCGCCTTAGTCTTATCAAGGAACGAATCAGTGCAGAGCATTACCTTATTTACTCCAAAGCCCTGTACAATTTCGCCGATCCTGTTTAAACAACCATATCCGGTGACCAGCTTTGTACGCATGGAAAAATCCATTTAAATCATCTCCTTATCATTAGTTAACGCCATCATATTCTGTATAGTAACTATACACTCAAGTGGTTTAATCAAATTTTTAACAATTGCACAAAAAGAGTTGTTAATTATTGTACAAACTGCATATATCATGCTTCAAAGCCTTTAGAATGCTATCTAAATATAGTCGTTTTAAGATTTGAATCAGATGCTATAAGGATAAAAAATCTGAATAATCGCAAAAAAATAGGAGTAACTAAATTGTTACTCCCTTTAGATAAGTTATATAGTTACAATATGGATAGGTTTTACAAAAGATTTTTGTTGGAATGCATACAAAATTATCGATAAAGTTATAAATCCACCTAATGATTTTCTACGTTACTCTATTCAAAAAAACTTGACAATATACTAACTGTACAGATTATCCTTATTTTAGAAAAGTATCACATAATTCATAGCAGGGTATTAACTGCTTCTTTTGGATAATGACTGCAACAAGTCCGTTAGCGAAACTATTACCGGAGGTATTTATAATGGCTTCCAATAAAAAGAATACTGTAATGAAAAATATGAGAAAATGCCTGGCTGTGGTGCTTGGTGTTCTTGGGATTGGTTTTGGAATTGAATGTATTATTCTTGCTGGATGGGGATGTGATCCGATAACGAATTTTGATGTAGGTATCTCTCTTCTTTTTCCGATTTCGGTCGGCATGGCTGATATGATTCTCGGTCTTACATGCTTTGCGGCAGCATTTATTTTCAGACGCCAATGGTTAAACCTTGGCAGCTTCCTTTTTTGCTTTGGAACAGGGCTTTCCATTGACAGCTTCCATGCATTTCTCGGTACATGGGGCGAGGCACTTACCCGAACCGGCGGAGTACCTGTAAAGATTGTATTCGTAATCATCGGGGTGCTCGCCATTTCGCTGTCACTCGCCTATTATATTCCAATTGATTTTGGCTACGCACATTGGGACATTATGGCAATGTTTATTGCTGAGGCAACCAAAAAAAGCTATGGATTTGGACTAACGATAGTTTACATTATCTTTTTTACTGCCTCAATACTTTTAGGAGCAGGATTTGGCTTTGGAACCATTATGGCCACACTCGTTCCCGGATGGCTAGCCGACAAAATGATGCCGCATATTAAACATTTTTCATATAGGATTGCGGGTATCACAGATATGAAGTAAGTTTAAATTCTTAAGCATTAATCAAGCGAAAACGGTACAGCAATCTGTGTTATCCATTTTTCAGGGTCTGCTTCAGTGACTTCATCGACTATACTGACTTCATATCCGTATTCGCCGAGAATGAATTTATGTTCATAAGCAAACCTTTTAATTCTTTCATATGACTTAAAGGATGTATAATAAGGACCGCAGTGGTAAGCTACAACAAAATTACCGCCCGGTATTATTACATTAACATCTTTGTCTCCCTCATCAAGGGGTGTAAAATAATACTTATAATTTGTTGTACCATCCTCAAGTTCAGGCTTTTCTACAGATACTGCAGCTGATGGTGCGGCTCCGCACATAAGCTGCCTGTCCATTCTGAATTTGTAATGCTCAGCACGTATCTGATATCTTTGCGTATTGGTTGCATTGTCAGGAATATCGGCACTCTTATTTGCGCATATTGCATCGATACTCTCAATATGAATTCGATTCGTGTCTATATCTTTTACCCTTTTTAATATCTTTGTTCTGCTCTCAAGACTTTCCTTTATCTGTTTTAACTGTATTATATCCTCAGTAATCTTTTTAATCTGCTTGGAATATATTTCAAGTGAACTTTCAGAATCCCTGTTTTTCAGATAGCTCATAATCTCATCCAGGGAAAGACCTGCTGTTTTAAGCGCCTGAATAGCAGTAAGAATGTCAGATTGTTCCCAGGTGTAATATCGGTAGCCGTTTTCAGCAATATATTCGGGCTTAAAAAGATCCAACTTATCATAGAATAAAAGTGTCTGGCGGCTAATTCCATTAAGTTTAGCAAACTCGCTTACACTAATTCTGTTAAATTCCATCTCGTTCTCTCTTTCTTTTTATTAAAGACACACATCTATTGTTATGATTAATCAAAATAAATAGGAAGATACTCTGTGGCGCCGGTATATTCAGCGATCATCCTCATCTCATCGTATGTCTTGTCATTAAGCGATACACCGTCCCTGAAAACGCGCTCACGCGCCTCTGTGGCCTTTTCCCCATGGATATAGATGCGTTCCTGCCCCTCTGCCTTATCGGATTCCCTGACCTCCTGAAGGTACTTAGAAAGGGCAGCTTCGATCTGCTTTTTATCACCAAACATACCATAATCAAGTGCTATGAAGCAGTTTGCAATATTTGAACTGCCAGGTGTCTTATATATGTAATTGGAGGTCGTACCGCCTGAGAGAATCGCTGTCATAATCTCAACTATCATGGCAAGACCATAGCCCTTATAGCCTGATGTAAGCTCTCCTGAGCCTCCAAGCGGCAGTATTCCGCCTCCTGTTTTATCAATGATATTCTTAAGCACGCGGTCAGCTTCATCGCTGTCATGGCCGTTCTCGTCAAGTGCCCAGCCTACAGGAAGCCCGTTTCCTCGCTTAACATATACCTCAAGCTTTCCACGCGGAACAACGGTTGTAGCTGCGTCAAAGGAGAAGGTTACAGGGTCAGCCGGCATTGCAAATGCGATAGGATTAGTGCCAAGCATTGCCTGCTTACCGAAGGTGGGAACCATTATGGCCTCTGTATTTGTCATACTAATGCCAATAAGCCCCTCTTCAGCTGCCATCCTGGAATAGTAGCCTGCGATACCATAGTGGTTTGAATTACGCACCGTAACCATTCCAAAGCCGGATTTCTTTGCCTTATCAATGGCCATCCTCATGGCTTTAATACCAATAAGCTGGCCCATTGCATCATTTCCCTCTATAACAGCAGATAAAGGTGTTTCAAAGACGATTTCAGGCCTTGCAGCGGGCTTTGCCATACCTTCAGTTATTTCTTTATGGTAACGGATAAGACGCTGTATTCCGTGCGATTCTATGCCGCTTAAATCTGCAGCAAGGAGAACGTCAGTTATCTCATTACTTTCCTCATTATTAAAGCCATAGCCCTCAAAAACCTTGATACAAAACTCCTTGAGGTCTTCATATTTAATGTGATGATATTCCATACTTTTCCTCCTATGGTCTAGCCAGTCAAATTTAATTCTAGTATAGGATTAGGAATACTATTTTTCAATCGTAACTTATTCTTTATTTAGACAAAAAAATAAGGACTTAAAAGTCCTTTTAAATTGCGGGGGTAGGATTTGAACCTACGACCTCTGGGTTATGAGCCCAACGAGCTACCGAACTGCTCCACCCCGCGATAAAAATTGAATGGGGCCAATAGGGCTCGAACCTATGACCCCCTGCTTGTAAGGCAGGTGCTCTCCCAGCTGAGCTATGACCCCATTAAATGGATGAGGGTGGATTCGAACCACCGAAGTCGTCGACAACAGATTTACAGTCTGCCCCCTTTGGCCGCTCGGGAACTCATCCATATATTACATTTAAAGCTTCAAACGCGACCGTTTAAAAATATGCTTTAAATGTGCAAAAATCCCATTGCTGGGATATTGCTAACGACCCGGATCGGACTCGAACCGACGACCTCCGCCGTGACAGGGCGGCGCTCTAACCAACTGAGCCACCAGGCCATACACCAAAATCTGAATACCAAGAATTCGACATCCTTAAAAAAGGCATAACGGTAAAGCATTCGACCTA
>JAUNDA010000022.1:26887-27487 GCA_030526295.1 Eubacteriales bacterium | reverse complement strand
AGTCGTTTTGTCGGCTTATCAGTCAACAAAAACGACTACTTTGTCTTCAATCTGAGCATTATAAACAAAACGTTTATAATGCTTCAACGCATATATCCATTCATTTTTCTAGAAAAAGTACTACGTCGCACATTTTCCATAAAATAACTAATTTTTCTTCTATATACTATTCTTCTTTGTAACATTTGTCAATAGTAATCAACTTGACAAGTGCTAAGTTTAAAGTTTTTAATCTTCTATCGCTTATTTGGATTAGTCTCTTGTTATCGGTCCAGCAAGGTTTGGTGTTAACATTGCGTTTGCGTTGACTCCGCCACTTACACCATCAAGCTCATCATCCTTTAACTCAAGCTCTTCATCCTTGATTTCGATATCCTCATTTGGCTTTGTATTTTCATTCATAAACATAATGCATATTCCCTTCTTTAAAAACGGGTTAACTTGTTACTTAACTAGATTATACATATCGTACGCAGTGGCGGTCAAGCCTTTTAATAACACTCCACTTTTGCTTAATGGCATAAAGTCAAAACAGTATAGAAAAATCGCATAACAGTTCTGGCACGTCAGCCTCAAATTCTTCTACCTGTTAGATTGGTC
>JAUNDA010000022.1:0-26877 GCA_030526295.1 Eubacteriales bacterium | reverse complement strand
TATTTGGAACAAACATTCCTTCTGCTCCGTTTCCACCACTTACATCATCAAGAACTTCATCCTTTAATTCACGCTCTTCATCCTTGATTTCGATATCCTCATTAGGCTTTGTATTTTCATTCTTTAACATAATACGTATTCCTTTCTGTAAAAATTTGCGAGATTGTAACTTAATTAAATTATACACATTAGATACAGTGTTGGTCAATACATTCCTCACCCTGCTTAACAGCATAGAAAAAGCTTCGTACAAAAAATCCCGGGAACTGCTTCCCGGGATTTTGAATATGCTCTGTTGATTATCTCTTTGAGAACTGTGGAGCCTTACGAGCCTTCTTGAGACCGTATTTCTTTCTCTCCTTCATTCTTGAATCTCTTGTGAGATATCCTTCCTTCTTGAGTGCTGGTCTGTTATCAGCATCTGCCTCGAGAAGTGCTCTTGAGATACCGTGACGGATAGCACCTGCCTGACCTGACATTCCGCCGCCGCGAACTGTGATCATGAAGTCATACTTTCCATCGTTATCTGTAGCAACGAGTGGCTGCTTTACGATAACCTTAAGTGTATCAAGACCGAAATACTCATCAAGTGTTCTTCCGTTTACTGTAATCTCGCCCTTACCGGGTGTCATGAATACTCTTGCGATTGATTTTTTTCTACGACCTGTGCCGTAAAACTTAGCTGTTGCCATTCTTATACTCCTCCTCCTTAGAACTCAAGCTTCTCAGGCTTCTGTGCTGCATGCTTGTGCTCCGGACCAGCATATACGAAAAGCTTTCTGTACATCTGCTCTCCGAGTGCTCCCTTTGGAAGCATTCCCTTTACTGCATGCTCAACTACCTTTGTTGGGTGCTTAACAAGCATTTCCTGAAGAGGAACATATTTTGCGCCGCTTACATACTTTGAATGGCTGAAATAGATCTTATCAGTCATCTTCTTGCCTGTAACCTTAATCTTCTCTGCATTAACGATGATTACATAGTCACCACAATCCATGAAAGGTGTGTATGTAGGCTTCTTCTTTCCTCTGAGTACCATAGCCACTTCTGAAGCAAGGCGTCCCAGAGTCTTTCCTTCTGCATCAACGATAAACCAGTTTCTGGTAATCTCAGATGCCTTTGGCATGTAACTAGTCATGGTAGACCTCCAGTTAATATTTAGATTTATTTACCTTGATGCTTCTGCCGGGGCTAGTGGTTTCTGCATCGAAAAACGTACTGTTTTCACAAACAGCTTTATTATTATAAATAAGTAAAGCATCTGTGTCAACTAGTTTTTGTATATTATTTGCTTTAAAAAGAGGCCTTTTGCCTCTGCGGTAAAGCCTGCCCTTGTGCGGTCACGGGCTTCAAGCATTTTTACGATGTCCCCTGGCTTAAAGCGTCCCGTTCCAACGTCAAGGAGCGTTCCGGCGATAATCCTCACCATGTTGTAAAGGAATCCGTTTCCGCATACCTCGATGGTAATGATTCCCCCGCTTTCCCCTGCAACATTGATGTGGTCGATTGTCCTTACTGCACTGCCGCCATTTTTAAGAATCTGGCTCTGCGGGTTTGAGAAGCTTGTAAAGTCGTGCTCTCCCTCAATATACTTTGCCGCCTCCTGCATGAGTCCGATATCAACCCTTCCAGGAAAATGCATTGCATATCTTCTGTTAATCACATCCGGTACATATGCATTGTCGGCTCGGTAAAGGTATGTCTTAAGGCAGTCCGTATGCCTAGGGTGCCAGTCGGGTGCCACCTCGCATGAGGCTATAGCCTTCACATCATCAGGAAGCTTTGTATTTACGGCCTTATGGAATCTCTCGGGTGGTATTGTAGACTCAGTGTCAAACACAACTGTATTTCCATAGGAATGAACTCCCGAATCAGTCCTGCTTGCACCAATCAGATCAAGTTCCTCTCCTGTAAGCGTTTTAAGTGCATCATAAAGCACGCCCTCCACGGTTCTTAAACCGGGCTGTACCTGAAAGCCGCAAAAGTCGGTTCCGTCATATGCAACTGTGAGCTTTATTCTCCTCATGAAATAAACTTCCGTACTATGCCTCTTTTTCGTCACTTAAATGCATTAAGGATGGTTTCAACTGCCTCATCAACAGTGTTCGCATTGAGGTCGACATCTATTCCCGCCTTTTTGAGGTCATACATGAGATATGTAATCTGCGGGGCTGAAAGTCCTATCTCCTCAAGCTCCTCAACATGCGAGAAAACCTCCTCGGGAGTGTCAAAATACTTAAGGTCGCCCTTATACAAAACCATGATTCTGTCAGCATACTCTGCGACATCATCCATCGAATGTGATACAAGGATAACCGTAATGTTTCTTTCCTTCTTGAGGCTGTAGATTGTATCGAGTACATCCTTTCTTCCGCCAGGGTCAAGTCCTGCCGCGGGCTCATCGAGAATGAGTACGTCGGGATCCATTGCGAGTACTCCCGCTATCGCAACACGCCTCTTCTGTCCTCCTGAAAGCTCAAACGGGCTGTGCTCCCAAAGGTCCTCACTTACTCCAAGAAGCCTAAGAGCGTCCTTTGCCCTTTTAAGTGCCTCATCGTTTGAAAGCTGCATGTTTAAGGGACCGTACATAACGTCCTTAAGCACGGTTTCCTCAAAGAGCTGGTACTCGGGATACTGGAATACCATTCCGACCTTTGACCTCAGTTTCCTCAGGTTGTAATCCTTCTGGAAAATATCCTCACCGTCAAAATAGACTGTGCCTGATGTTGGCTTTAAGAGGCCGTTAAGATGCTGGATCATAGTGGACTTACCGCTTCCTGTGTGTCCGATAAGGCCGATAAACTCACCGCGTTCAATCGTAAAGCTTACGTTCTCGAACGCGTGTGACTGCATCGCAGTACCCTCATTATATATATGTGTAAGATTTTTTACTTCTATCATAACCTGACCTTATTGTTCCGGTTTTCCTGCTTAACAGTACCAAAGCAGCAAAACCACATAAAGCTTTTATGTTAACTCTTGCGGCTACGTTGATTTATAAAACAATAACAACCACAAGATATATAAGCAGCACCGCAAGTGCCACATAGTCCCTTCTTGCAAACTTAAGGGGCTTAAACTTTGTCCTGTCCTCGCCGCCGTGGTAGCATCTTGCCTCCATTGCCATTGCAAGGTCCGATGCCCTTCTGAAGGCTGAGATAAAGAGCGGCACGAGAAGCGGAATCATGGCCTTTGCCTTCTTGATGAGACCGCCTGTCTCAAAGTCAGCTCCCCTTGCCATCTGTGCCTTCATGATCTTATCCGTCTCCTCTGAGAGAATCGGGATGAAGCGAAGTGCAATGCTCATCATCATGGCAATCTCGTGAACCGGCACCTTGATTTTGTTAAGAATCTTAAGTCCCCTCTCAAGACCGTCCGTGAGCTGGTTCGGAGTTGTTGTAAGCGTAAGGATGCTTGAGCCCATTACAAGGAAAATGAGCCTTATGCCCATGAACGCCGCAATCCTTAGTCCCTCCCATGTAGCCTTAAGCGGTCCGATTTTGAAAATCGGTGTTCCGTCAGTAAGGAAGATGTTAAAGGATACCGAGATGATAAGGATGATGACGATTGCCTTAAGTCCTCTCGTAAGGAACTTAAAGGGCACGTGGCTGAGTACAATTACTAAAGCCAGCATTGCCGTCGCAATCAGATATGAATGAATTCCCGACGCAACAAACAGCGATACAATGTACACTATCGTTCCAAGAAGCTTTGTTCTCGGGTCAAGTGAATGTATCGCAGACTGCGCCGGATAGTATTGTCCAAGTGTTATGTCTCTCATTTATTCTTTAATTTCACTAATTCTTTTACCAGTTCATCCTTTGTGAGGATTCCGTCGGGAAGGCTGAGTCCTGCCTTCTTAAGTTCAAATGCGATTTCGGTCATTGCAGGTACGCAGAGGTTAATCTCCTTAAGCTCCGAAACCCTGTTAAACACCTCTGTCGGTGTGCCGTCCATTACAACCTGACCGTGGTCAAAAACAACTACCCTGTCGGCACCAACCGCCTCCTCCATGTAGTGTGTGATGAGGACAATCGTAATGCCCTCCTCTTTGTTAAGCTCGTGAACAGTGCTCAGAACGTCATCCCTTCCCTGGGGGTCAAGCATGGCTGTCGGCTCGTCGAGGATGATGCATTCCGGCTTCATTGCCATAACGCCTGCAATTGCAACCCTCTGCTTCTGTCCGCCTGAGAGCCTGTTGGGGCTTTTAAGCCTGTAGGCTGTCATGGATACGTTTTCAAGTGCCGCTGTAACCCTTTTTTCAATCTCAGGAGTCGGAACACCGATGTTTTCAGGTCCGAAGGCAACATCCTCCTCAACAACATTTGCAATAATCTGGTTGTCGGGATTCTGGAAGACCATTCCTGCGGTCTCCCTGATGCTGAGGAGCTTGTCCTCATGTGTCGTATCCATTCCCGATACAAGGATTGTTCCCTCTGTCGGAAGGTTGAGACCATTTACGAGTCTTGCAAAGGTTGATTTGCCTGAGCCGTTATGACCGAGAATGCACACAAAGGAGCCCTTCTCAATCGAAAGGTTAAGGTCCTTCAGTGCGTGGACAACGGACTCGACCTTGTCCTCCTCGTCCCTTGTCACGTAATCATAATTAAGATGGTTTGTTTTAATGATATCCAAGCTTATTTTTTCCTGTTTTCTTCAATAAGATTAATAATTATGTTAACTCCATCGGACTGCCTTGAATCAGACATCCTGGCGATGTACTCATATCTCTTCTCATAGAGCTTGTCGATTGCCGCAATGAGCGTGTCAACCGTCATGTCCTCCTCATTGAGGACACGTGAGAAGCCCTGTCTCTTAAAGGACTTTGCATTGAGAATCTGGTCTCCCCTTGAGGCCTCAGCTGAAAGCGGAATAAGAAGGTTCGGCTTTCTGAGTGCCAGTATCTCACAGATTGCATTTGCGCCTGCCCTTGATACAAAGAGGTCTGCCGCAGCGAAAAGGTCCTTTAATGAATCCGTAACATATGCGTACTGGACATAGCCCTTTGTCTTATCGAGTGAATCATCGAGGTTGCCCTTGCCACAGATATGGATTATGTCATACTTCTCAGTAAGAACAGGAAGTGCCGCCCTTACTGCGTCATTGATATGAACCGCACCAAGCGAACCTCCGATTACAAGAAGTATCGGCTTGCTTCCGTCAAAGCCCGTCTTTTTAAGGCCTTCCTCCCTGGAGCCCCTTAATAGTTCCTCCCTGATGGGGCTTCCCGTAAGAACGCCCTTACCCTCCGGAAGGTATCTGAGTGTTTCCGGGAAATTACAGCAGATTTTTGTGGAACTAGGTGCCGCAATCTTATTTGCAAGTCCCGGAGTCATGTCAGACTCATGTGAAATAATCGGAACCCTGTGCGCCTTTGCTGCAAGCACAACCGGTACTGCAACAAATCCGCCCTTTGAAAATACGATATCTGGCTTAAATTTTCTGATGATGCGTGCTGCCTCGTCACAGCCCTTAAGTACCCTGAAGGGGTCAGTGAGGTTCTTTAGGTCAACATATCTTCTAAGCTTTCCTGATGAAATGCCGACATAGTCGATGCCCGCCTTTTCACAAAGCTCCTTTTCAATTCCCTTGTATGAACCAATGTATAGGATTTCATATCCCCTTTCGCGAAGCTTTGGAACAAGGGCAAGGTTTGGTGTTACATGACCTGCCGTTCCGCCTCCCGTGAGGATTATCTTTTTCTTATTTTCATCTCCCATAAATTCCGCCTCCGAAATTAAGTCAACATTCCTATTTTACTTCTCTCTTGATAAAAGCGCAACATCACTTAATACAAAAAACATAACCGATATCAAAAGCGTCATTCCCATGCTGATAAGCGGAAGCCTGTTTATGAACATGTCTGCGTTTGTAAGTCCAAGATACTTAATGGCATCGGCAATGAGTCCCGTCTCCCCTAGCTCCCCTGCAAGAAGAGTCACTATCGGTGTAAGCGGGTCGATTGCGAGAAGGTAAACCGCGATGTTGTTTCCGTCTGTAACAACAGGGCGGAGTAAAAACGGTATAAGCACTGGAACAATCACAAAGGCAATGAGTATGGCATAGCTTAAGGTAAAAGCACCTGCCGCTGACCTGCTGACGGAGCTTGCAAAAAGTCCGATTGTCATTCCAAAAAGCGCCGCCGGAAGCATGAATAAAAGTGTCACAAGCACCGACTGGAGTGTAAGTCCGCCATAAACAAGCGGCACAAGCAGTGCCGGAAGTGTCGAAAATACTATGAGCACCGTATTGTGGCAGGCATATAGAAGCTTTCCAAAAAGCACCCTTATCGGAGTAAGACCAGATGAAAGCATCAGGTCGTAGGTTCCCGATTCGGTCTCCAGTGCTATGCTTCCTGCTGTCTGGGACGGTGACGTGATAAGTATGATAACAAATTCAACCATTACTATCATCGCATAAACATATAGGAAGGTCCTCCAGTCCATGCGGCCCGCCATTTCCATTCCCGTCATTCTTCCGAGTGTTCCGAGTATTCCGACGGTAAAAAGGCATGCATTTACAACGAGGAAAAGCACTGGAAGCAGATGACCCCTGAAGGTCACCTTTAAATCCTTTGCCGTTACCGGATTAAGCTGTAATCTGAACGATTTCTTCACCTGTTATTCTTCCTCAAAATCATCCGAAGATGAAATAATCCTGTCCTCTCCCGAGCCTGTAAGCTGCATGAATATCGATTCAAGCGAGCCCTTTTCCCTTGAGAAATTCCTGACAGGAAGTCCTGCCTCAACAAGCTTTTTTAGAAGCTCTGCCTCGTCCTTTGGTCTTCCGCCAAAGCGTATCATTATGTCATTATGCTTAATGCTTAGTGACGATACAAGCGGCTCCTCACGAAGCAGCCTCACTGCCTGCGTCACCTTTGATGAAAGCGATATGACTATCGGATTGCCCGCCGTCACCTGGTTCATGACGTCGTTTAGCTTACCGTTCATGACTATTTTTCCCTGGTCGATGATGGCAACATCGGTACAAAGCTCGCTTATGTCCGCAAGGATATGTGACGAGATAACAATCGTTTTACCCCTTTCACAAAGCTCGCTTATGATCTGCTTAAATTCATACCTAGTTCTCGGATCAAGTCCCGACGCGGGCTCATCCATGAGAAGCACCGGCGGGTCCTTAATGAGTGCCCTTGCAAGTGAAAGCCTCTGCTTCATACCCCTTGAAAGTGCCTCAACATAGAAGTCCTCCCTGTCAAGAAGTCCTACCTCGGTAAGAAGGCTCTCGCACCTCTTTCTTGCCTCAAGGCCCTCAAGTCCCGAGCAGTTTGCGAAAAACTCCATATATTCCGAAACCTTGAGGTTACGGTAAATGCCTGGAGAATCCGGAATATAGCCTGTCATTTTTTTAAGGTTTTCGTTGTCAACCCCGGATGTTTCGCCATTAATAGTCACAACTCCCTCCGTAGGCGTAAGCAGTCCTGCCATTATCTTTATGGCTGTTGTCTTTCCTGCTCCGTTTGGTCCTACGAACCCGAACAAAGCACCCTCCTCGATCTTTAGGTTAAGATCGTCAAGTGCCAGGAATCTGTTATAAAATTTTTTAATTCCCTTTAGTTCAAGCATGCTTATTCTTCCACGGGGTTACCCTCAATGCTCCTTACCATGACTGAAGGCCTCTTGCTTACAACGGGAACAGGCAGGAAAAGTCTTGCATTGTCACCCGTTTCATCATCTGAAAGGAACCTTATTGTAATGTTGTTTGTCGGTGACAGATACGGCTCTAATTCCGGAGCGCTAAATGAAAGCTTGTCCGAATCCATGAGGTCGTATGAACCCTCAAAATAGTTATAAACCGCTATCTGGCCTGTAAATGTCTTTATGCTGTCTGTCTCAAACCTCTTTGAAAGAGTCATGAGCTCCATTCCATCGATAAAGAATGTGCTTCCGAGCCTGTACTCAAGTACTGTCTGGCTGCCTGATGGAATCGTATTTGTACTTGCATCAAACGAACCCGATATTACCTGTGGCTCGCTTAAAATTACATTTTCCGTTATTCCATCAGTTTTCTCCTCCGAAAGCTCACCCTCAGAGATGTAAAGAACATGTCCCGTCCTCTTATATGAGGATGTGCGGAGAACCTCCGGAATCTCATTCTCCTTAAAACAGAATACCTTCACGTTATCAAAGAAGGCACCCGCATTTGTTTCAAGTGCATATGAGAGAATATCCCTCTTCTGTGCACTTCCTCCTGCCGTAATAAGAGCAATTGCGGACGACTCATGTGTCGGGCAGTATTCTGTCTCATACTCACCAATATCCACGCTTTGCATTATGTCGAGGCTTTCGATGTCAACAAGCCTGTTATGCGCAACGATTAACACATTGGAAAGACGAGCACCGGAAACATTTGTTACAGTTCCCCTGAGCTTTCCGCTTTCAGAATAAAGCTCTGCCCTCACAGGGTTAACTACGTCAGTTAACGTTCCGGATATCTCGAAAATATTTTCCTCAAACTGCTTTTCGTTTGAGATTGCAAGCATCCTCGAAATACCGCTTGTAACAGAAACATATCCGTTTGTTACCACCGGTTCAACAGACTGGTCCGCTGAAACCCCGAGTGTTATTGGCTTTCCCTCCGGGCTTCTTAAGTCCACAAAGGTCTCATGTGTCATGTCCTCGGCATTTATTATCTGTGCAAAGCCAATAAAGTTTTCCTTTATCCTGGTGCCCGAGGTAAGCATCCATACCACTATTGTGGCAAGAACCGTAAGCACGAGCACTCCAAGTGAATAATAGACATTGAGTCCCTTATTCTTGAGGAAAAGATAGAGCACACCGCCACCAAGTGCCAGAAACCATACTGCCGCGATTACAATCAGCATGATTATGTCAGAGGCCGTGCCCTGGTATGTATTTGTAATGTCCCTAACGGTTTCATTTCGAAGAGAGACGTTTCTAGACTGTGAATAAAATGAATTAAGTCCGGTCGTGCCGAGGATTGTTGCAAGCAGATCCTCCGCATATGCAGGATGCTCGAGACAGAATTTGCTTATGCTGCAAAGGTCAAACTTAATGAGGGCAATACGTCCGCTTCCCAGTGAAATTCTTTCAACGACATCTATATCGCCTGATTCTATCAAAGCCTCCGAATTCTCTGCCTTAACGTCTGATAAAATGAGCTTTATGACAGCGCCGTCAGGACCGGAATCGGAGTACTTCATTCCCATGTCGGTATCTGTTTCCTCTCCCAAAAGGCTTCCCGTTACGCCAAGCTCCTTCGCAAAAAGACCGAGCGAATTTTCATTGCCGCCCGTTCCAAGTAAAAGCGTTCCTCCGTGCCTTACCCAGTCAATCAATGCCGCCTGCTGCGAAAGTGAAAGCCTTGTCATGTTGTAGCCAGAGATTACAATGATGTCGAGCTGGCTGAGTCCCTCCGGGGAATCTGGCATTGAGCCCTGGTTTAGTGTAACAACATGTGTCCTAACGCTGTTACCAAGACTCAGGTTCTTTAAATATGCAAGGTCCTGCGGCGAATCGGAAAGGATTCCTGTAAATGCCTCGTTTCCAAAGCCCCTGTACTGAATGCTTACATCCTTCCTCGAAAGCTCCGCCCCGTCAATATCAATAAGCCTTACCCTTATGACGTCCCTGTCCTTATTCCTGTAGTCCTCTGGGATTGTAATTGTACACTTTACATCTGTCTGACCGCTAGAAATCGTGACAGGGTATGTGTAGGTAATGCCCTCCCTGTCGCCTGGGATGTCGATGATTACAAAGCCGTCAGTATCATAATCCTCTTCATTTATGATTCTTACGGATACAGGAAGAAGTCTTCCTGACCTTGCCGTATCCCTGTAGCCGTAGGTGATTTCCATATGCATCCCGCCTTCAGCATATGAAACAGTAAAAAAAGACAGGCTTAATAAGCATGTCAGCAAAAACAGTATGAACTTTGAAGAAAGCCTTCTTGTCATGCCCTTCTTAAATTCTCGTTTTCCTTTTCAAATGACTTCTTGAGCCTTACCGTAAACACGGTTCCCTTAAGACCTGATTCAGCCGTAATGGTGCCTCCGTGCATCTGTGTAATGTTCTTTGCAATTGCAAGACCAAGTCCGGTTCCTCCCGTCTCAGTGTTTCTTGCCTTGTCAGCACGGTAGAACTTGTCGAAAATGTACGGAAGATCCTTATCCTCGATTACAAAGCCGAAGTTAATGACCTGTATCTCAACGGTACCAGCCTTCGCATCCTCATTTACCTTTACAATAACCTTCTTTCCGTCGGCTCCGTATTTGATTGCATTGCCGATAAGGTTGTCAAAAAGCCTTGCGAGAAGTCCGCCGTCAGCTGTTATCTCGCAGGAATTCACATTGCTGTGGAATTCGTATTTAAGACCCTTATCCTTAAATGCGGGATATGACTCCTCGAGAAGCTGCTCAAGAAGCTTTACGACATCCACATAGCCTACCTTCATCGTAATCTTTCCATAGGTGAGCTTTGTAAAATCAAAGAGGTCTCCTATAAGCTTTTCAAGTCTCTTTGATTTTGTATATGCAATGGCGATATACTTTTTCCTCTGGTCATCCTTAAGAATGGAATATCCCTTGCCAGAAAGAAGCTCCAGGTATCCGATTATTGAGGTAAGCGGGGTTCTCAGGTCATGAGCGATGTTTGTGATGAGGTCAGTCTTCTGCTGCTCGGCCTCCCTTTCAAGCCTTAAAAGCTCCTTTAAGTCCTCCTGCATATGGTTGATGGATTCAGCCATCTGTGAGAACTCATCGTCTCCCCTTATCTCAATCTTTGTGTTAAGGTCTCCATCGGCTATTCTCTCTATTCCCTTTGAGAGCTCCTTTATGTAATTGATTGACCTTCTCTCGAGAATCCAGAAAATGAACGCAAACAAAACAACCGCAAGAATCATAATGACTATTGCAGCCTCACTGCTTACCGTATTGCTTCCCGGATCCACTCCCGTAAAAAGCAATATAAGCCTGCTATAATTTAATATCAGCAGGCTTATCAGAACGCACACTATAAGCGCAGCAACGATTAAGTTTATTACAAACCGCGTGCGAAAGCTTTTTGTGATGTCCTTATTTCTCAATCTTGTATCCAACTCCCCAGACTGTGGTGATTATCTTATCCTGACGCTGGTCCTCCTTCATCTTTCCGCGAAGTCTCCTGATGTGAACCATGACAGTATTGTTTGCCTCATATACCCTCTCGTTCCATACCTTCTCGAAAATCTCGTCTGTTGAGAATACCTTTCCTGGATTTGATGCAAGAAGGTAAAGGATGTCAAACTCGATTGGTGTGAGCTTGATTTCCTCATCATCAACCGTAACCTTGTGGTTTTCCTTGTTGATTGAGAGTCCTCGGATTGTTATCTCGCTGCTTGCACCGTCCGCACCGAAGCTCGGGTTAAGCTGTGTATAACGTCTTAACTGGCTCTTTACCCTCGCTGAGAGTTCAAGCGGATTGAACGGCTTTGTAACATAGTCATCTGCACCGATTCCAAGTCCCTTGATTTTGTCGAGGTCTCCCGATTTTGCCGTAAGCATAATAATCGGAATATTTGATTCCTCTCTAATTTTTTTGCACATGTCCATACCGTCCATGCCCGGCATCATAATGTCGAGAAGGACAAGCTGTATGTCTTCGTTTGCGATTATGTCAAGACCATCCCTTGCGTTTGAGGCCTTGATAACCTTATAGCCGTCACTTACAAGATAAATTTCTACAAGGTCCGCGATTTCCTTTTCATCATCCACTACAAGAATGCTTACATCGTTAGCCATAATAACCTCCGTTTCGTTTAGTTACACATTAGCCTTAATCAGTTCTACTATCTTTTCTCTGGTATAAGCACCATAATTTTTTAGTTCTTCAGCTGAAAGAGTTGCTGGATCAATAGGTTTTCCGAATACAATCTTAACTTTTCCAGGTTTTACCCATGGTTTATGAAGCTCGTAGATATCCCTTGAACCGATGATTGCAACAGGCACTACCTTGCAGCCTGTCTTTGAGGAGATTCTAAGAGATCCCTCCCTGAATCTTAACGGCTCCTCCTGGTCGCCCTTGTTTCTTGTTCCCTCCGGGAAGATTACGCAGTTCTTTCCTTCCTTAACCTTCTTGATTGCTTCTGCAATTGTTCCAAGACCCTTACGTCTGTTCTTTCTGTCAATAAGAAGTGTACCGATGAGATAAACCCAGATACCGAAGATCGGGAAATACATGAATTCCTTCTTTCCGATATAGATTGAAGGCATCCTGAATACCGGAACCGTTGTAGTAAAGTCGAAAAGCGACCTGTGGTTTGGCACATAGAGGACAGCCTCGTCCTTTGGCACGTTTTCCTCTCCTATTACCGTTGTCTTTACTCCTGATATGAAGTTAATCAGCTTCATAAGCTGGATTATGATTATCTGGCACTGTCTCTCAGACTCATCCTTATTGAATGCCCTGAGGATAAGCTCAAACAAAAGAAGCGGAATACTGAGAATCATGTAAAGCACGATTAATATAAGTATAAGTATTGTTCTCATTTATTTACTAACTCCTATTTATAAAACATCAGAAAAATGAGGTTTTAATTTCTTGAATAATTTAATTCCCACATACATGAGTACCGCTGTGACAGCCCAGAAATAGAGGGTATTCATCGGTCTTTCCCATGGGAAGTTTCCGGTAAGCATCGAATCGCGGTAGCCTGCCACTATGTAATAGAAGGGATTAAGCTTAAAAAGAATTCCCATCCACGGGCGTTCTGCGGTAAACATCCCCTCCCAGTACATGATCGGTGCAAGCCACATGCCAAACTGAAGCACAATGCCCACAAGGTTTGTCATGTCTCTGAAAAATACGTTTACAGCCGAGGTTATCATTCCGACGGATAACGAAAGGCAGAGCGTGGCAAATGAATAATATAAAATCATCAGCCAGCTTATCCTTGGCATAAAGCCTCCGATAAGATACACTAGCAGCATTATCGCAACAAAGCATGCATGAACCATTGCTGCTGAAATCACCTTTATTAGGGGCAGAAGCTCTACAGGGAACACAACCTTTTTAACAAGGTAATTGTATTCCTGCATGACATTTGTCTGCGCCTGCAGTGATTCATTAAAGAAAAACCAGGGAACAAGTCCCGGTATAAGCCATATGACGTATGGTGTATTCGGCACCGGTGGCTGCGACTTCATTCCAAGCTGGAAAATGAAGAAGAAAATAAGTACAGTCACAACAGGCTGGATAAACATCCAGACCACTCCGAAGTATGAACCCGCAAAGCGCTTTTTGAAATCTGCCTTCGCAAGGCTTAACACCATGCTTTTCTTTTCCCACAAAGTCTTAATCATCAGAATCTGAAAGTATCCTTAAAGTTAGGCTGGACCTTATCCTTTTCGCTTAAAAGCGGCTCAATGTCCATTGGCCATTCAACACCGATTTCAGGGTCATTCCACATGAGTCCGCCCTCATCACCCGGATGATAGAAATCAGTACACTTGTATGCAAACACAGCCTCGTCCGAAAGAACCATAAAGCCGTGAGCAAAGCCCTCCGGAATATAGAACTGCTTCATGTTCTCATCAGTAAGCTCAACCCCGTACCACATGCCGAAGGTTTCCGAGCCACTCCTTAAATCAACAGCCACGTCATAAACGCTTCCTGAGAGCACCCTTACAAGCTTACCCTGCGGGAACTGCTTCTGGTAGTGAAGTCCCCTTAATACTCCCTTTGTTGACTTTGACTGGTTGTCCTGTACAAAGTTCATTTTAAGGCCAGCCGCCTCAAAATCATTTTTGTTATATGTCTCGACAAAATATCCCCTTGCATCGCGGTGCACTGTAGGCTCGATAACGTAAAGCCCCTCGATTTTTTTGCCGTTCTTTATGCATTCATTAACCTTAATCTGTCCCATAAAATCCTCTTATTTTAGATGCAGTACCTTGAGATTACAGATGTCCAAACCGACATCGCAAGGATTATCGCAGTTATTTCCAAAAGAATATGATACCACAACGGCCTTAAGGGTGCAAGGCGGCCAGTCAGCTCGCCTGCAGGCACGTCGGCTCCCAGCATGTAGTAAACCGGGAAAAAGAGTGGTATAAAGTACCTTCCCTGTACACCGGCAATTTCCCTGGCTCCAGGTGCCGTAAATGCAACATACATGCTTGTCCATACAAGGACTGATGCACCAAAGCACATGAAAAGTCCCCAGCCTCTTTGTATCATGTTTAATCCGCCGTTATTCTTATTAATTACCTTTACGGCAATTCCCGCAAGTAAAAGTGTCACGATTACCAGGAAAACCGGGACAAAGTAGCCCTTAAACTCCGTGGAACCGTTAACAAGGTGTCCCATGAACGTCGTGCAGTCAGGTCCGATGAAGCACTGAGGAATCCATCTGACCATCTGCGAAAGAAGAATTCCCGCATATGTGAACGGATTTCCGAGAATGAATCCAATCTGTGAAACCTCCGATACCGCCTCGGTTCCCCTTGTGTCACCGCTTTCCGATGGTGCGATGACTGTCGGCATGATGAAAAGAAGTATCGTTATGATGAAGGCAAATAGTATGGCCACATAGAAGTATGCCCTCTGCTGCTTATTTTTAAAGGTCTCCCTTGGAAGCATGAAGCCAAGCAGAAGCATTGGTGCATACACTGCCTTAATAAGGCATGACAGGAACATGAAAAGTATCATGAGTGCCACGTACTTAACCTTAAATTCCTCGGTAAGCCTTACAAAGAAGGCAACTCCCGCACACATGCAGGCGGTCACAAACGGATCATAGGAGCATGTGGACGCAAGGAAAATATTCTGTGGCAATAGTCCTATTACAGCCATCAGCGCCCTGCCCTTTGGCAGTACCCTTATTGCCAGGTACATGATAAGTGCATATGTAAAAAGGTTTGCAAGCCTTACCATTATGCATATCACTACCCACGGTAACGACAGTCCCTTTCCTATCTTCATGGCCGCTGCCATTGAAAGGTATGCCGGCACCCTGCTGCCCATAAGGTAAAACCTTAGCGAGTGGATACCCGTCTTATAATCGCCGTCTTTAGAAAGCGCCTCATTAAACTCAGCCTGCTCGATAAGTCCCATAGGCTGCGCGTCGGGGTTATTAAACTCCGTTACGGAAATCTGGTTTGCAATCGATTCTGAAATATGCAGCTCACCACTTGGGAATGATGCCAGCTGCATCACCGCCTGAAGATGTGTTTCCTCATCATTTCCAACCTTATTGAGCGGAAGCGCCATGCACATGATGATTCCAAACAAAAGGCAGACTGCAAGGAAACCGTTTGCAAAAACAGAGCTGTCTGCTGCCATTTCCCTCTTTTTAACGATATTAATTACGCAATCGAGCACCTGGCCGAGGCCATGGAAAAGAAGCCCGCCCGCAACTAAAAAGAAAAGGAATAATGTGGTATTCCAGCTGAAGCTGTTGTCAACGGTTATGGTACCGACATCGAAGCTGCAGTCGATTCCCTCCATTTCTATCATCACAACATTTTCAAGCTCTGCCCTTATTACCTCATTCTTTACATAAAGGGGATTCTTATCCTCATATATGAGTGTCGGAGTGTCAGTATCCTTCGCAGTGTAGAAGGACACGCGAAGACTAACCGGTTTTTCCTCATGCGGAATTATTTCAGCCGCAAATCTGTGGACATACCTGCCGCGCTGATCCTTTTCATCAGTAAGAAGGAGTCTGTAATGCGTATCATCCACCTTAATGAAGGCCTCGAGAAGCTCCTTCTCCTCAATGGCCACCCTGTAGGATGAATGTTTCACAACACCCATGTTCTCATACAGCAAAGCAGTGGCTCCCACTAAGAGGCCCACTGCTGCCGAAATCAAAATTTTAATCAGTCTTTTTTTCAATGTTTACTGTTGTGGCCGCTACAGCCATCATAATAATAACAAGTGGTGTTACTATCGGTACCGAAATATTGATAACCGATGTAAAGGTAACTCCTATAAGTCCAGCCGCAAAGGCCCTTACAACATAGCTTCCCTTAAGTCCCCTGATGCATGAGCTTACAACCGCACCATAATATCCGGTAAATCCGAGGATACCGGTTGTAAAAAGGTACTGAATCGGCTCCGAATGCGGCGAATCAAAAACGACGCGCATTTTATCAAGCATTTCCTGATAATAGTTTTCGATCATTGCAATCGCATATGTTTCAGGTCCTGTTCCAATGAGCATCTTTGCAAAGGAAAAATCCTTAAAGAACTCAAATGCCTTTTTCCATGCATATCCCCTGTTACTGCCCCATTTATCGCTGAATACGAAAATTTGCGCATATGGCTTCCAGAGTTCTTCATGTTCTCCGCTGTTTGCATCAACAAATGCTAATATAACGGCAATTATTACAAGTGCACACAATACACCCCAGGCTGGTTTAAGAAGCTTAACCCTTCTTCCTGGCTTCCTTGTATCAGCGTATATAAATGCTGCTCCGATAAGGAAAAGAATGAATGCCATAACGAAGAAGTACTTGTAATAATCATATGCAAACGAACGAAGAAGTCCTGTTCCCGGCTGTATCGGTGTCCTGTCATACCAGAGCGGAAGCGTTCCCGTAAATGCAAGTGAAAGGGCAAATACCCCGATACCGATTACATATTTTCCCGTAAGCTTAAGGTTATCAAAAAGCACAAACGGAAGTACTGCGCATACACCGCCGATACCAAGGACCGCATTGTCAGAAATTCCCGTAATTAACGCGATCGAGTATATAAACAAAAGAAGGTATGCATAATACGGCTTCTCTGATCCAACTGCCATGGCTAAGGCTGCACCGAAGTAAATTGCAATTACTGCAGTAAACGAATTAACGTTTCCTATCGATGATGTAAAGTTGAGCATGGCATGATAATCATTTGCGTCCGCCCTCCATCCGAAAATATCCATTCCGAGATAATCGCTTATTCCCCAAAGTGCCACAAGTGCACCTGAAGTAAGGAAAAGATAAACCATTGTCTCCGTAGGCTTAAAAAACCGCGAAATCAGAAAATATGCAGTAACCGCAAGAATGTAAAAGAACAGTCCCTGTAGTCTTCCCATATTTCCCCACATTGCCTCATAGGGCCATGCTGAAAAGCATGTTGAAAGTGCGGCAGCAATTATGAAAAGGATAATGAACCTGTCTGTTACGGTAAGTGCGTTCCAAAGCTTCTTAAGGAGGTTCTCCCTTTTTTCTTCATCGTTACTGTCCTTTTTTTTCTTAAAGGCACCGCCAAGCAAACCGATAAGGCCTACCACTGCCACAAGTCCCGCTGTGGCTGCAGTCACAATATAGAAGAAATAATACTTTTCCTCGAGGATGTTGTAATACTTATCGATTGCAAAAAGAGGGAAAACACAGAGCATGAGAAATACATAGACACCAACCAGCTTTGAGATGATGTCTGTGAAAACTTCCCTCATGTTAATTTTAACCTTTGATTTTTTACTCATTATCCGTATTAATCGTCTTCGTGGTTTCTAAGGTAGATTTCAAGCTCCTTCTGCCACTCTTCCTCATAGCGTTCAATGTCCGGGTCAAGTGTTATTGCCTCACCGGGAACCACATGAACTGTGTGGAACGGTCCCTTTGCTTCATCTGAAAGATGGTAGAAGCTGATTGTTGCCTCGTACTTATTCCAGAGAGTTCCGAAGCTTGAGGAATTTGATTCCACATACTCATTTGACTGTACATATGCAGCATCGTTAATGTTCCTGAGAAGTGCGGCTGCAAATGCATCTGCATCCTCCTCACCGGCTTCATCCATTAATGTACATATTACATTAACCTGCTTTGGGTTATTTGTTCCCGTGATTTCACATTCTGCCACAAAAATATATGGTTCAGGATTTATATAGTCCAGGGTGTCATTGTGAAGCTGCACAAAATCAAGATCCACGTTTGCCACCGCCTTTGTATCCGGCTCAATTCCGTCAACCATTGTTTTATCAGTCGGTACGCATCCTGCAAGGCTTGAAACCATTAATGCAAGAGCCATTATCAAAACGAATTTCTTCTTCATAAAAAACTTCCTTATCATATGAAATTTCATGTTTCAAATCACTGGTTTTAGTCTCCATGAAATGAACAAACTACCTATATTTTACTGTTTTAAGCAATATGTGTCAATCTTTACAACATCTTGTATGTATTTTGCCTCGTAATAATTATTCCGGAAATTTTCCCAAATCAAAAAAATGTATTGTACGGATAAAAATACACAACATCTTGTTATTTTTTACGATTTCATTTCAATTTAATGTTGACATAAGATTTTGACCGTAATATACTACATCTAGACACAGAAATTTCGACCATATTGGAAGTTTTTTCAAAAAAATGTAACTTTTACTTTTTAAGGACAAAATTATGACAAATTCCGGAGCATTCATGATGATATCGTTAGTTGCAGGAAGCATCACCATAATTGCGTCCGCAATCGGCCTCATAATTGACCATAACAGGGCAAAAAGACTCGAAAGGGAGAGGCACCGCCGCAACCTCACAAAGGATACGGTAAGAACAATAATGAATTACCAGACACAGGAGCGTAACGACGCAGCTCGTTACCGCAGACGTGCATAATTATAATTTTCCTCATGAAAAAATCCGAAGGTTAAGCCTTCGGATTTTTTTTGTAAAGGTGATACAAACCTCTCATTATCAGTCCGTCATCCCTCTTAATTTCATGCTTACAGTATGGAATGCAGAATCTTGCAAGTCCTCCTGTCGCAACAACGCTGCACTTCTCTCCGATTTCCTCCTCGATTCTTTCAACGAGGCCGTCGATTTGTGCCGCATTTCCATAAATGATACCGGCCCTCATACACTGTGTCGTATCATATCCAAGAGGTGAACCCGGTGTATCAAGTGAAATGTCAGGAAGCACCGCAGCCCCGTTTGTAAGTGCCTTAAGTGACGTGCGAAGACCTGGAAGGATTGAACCGCCCCTGAATTCCCCGTCCTTATCAAGAAGCATTACTGTAGTTGCCGTTCCCATGCTTATCATGATGCACGGAAGCGTGCATGTTGCAATGGCTCCCTCAGATGCCGCAAGAAGGTCTGCTCCAATGCCGTTTCTGTTTGAAAGGCCGTTAAGACCGAAGCTGTAATTTAAGGATCCGTCAACAAGCACCGGTCTAGCGCCGAGAATCTTGTTGACTGAGGTTGCAACTACAGCCGTGAGCGAGGGAACAACCGATGAAACTATTGAGCCCTCAATAAGATCTTTGTCAATTCCATGAAGCTCCATTGCAAAGGTAATGTCCGATGCATACTGGAGACTTGTCTTATCGGAGTTTGTGCTGAGTCTTTCCTCGATTACGCGGTCCTCTGTTACAAAGCCTATCTTGATATTTGAGTTTCCGATATCAATTGCAAGAATCATGTCATGCCTCTGTCTTTCTTAAATATGCACAAGCCTTTAATGCTGCATTTGCACCGTCGGCGATAGCTGTCGAAACCTGTCTTACATCCTTTCTTCTGCAGTCGCCTGCCACAAAGATTCCCTCTGTCTTTGTAACACATGACTCGTCAGAGTCAAAATATCCCCTCTCGTCAAGCTCGGTAAAGCCAGCGAATATGTCATTTTCAGGTATAAGACCTATTGCCACAAACAGACCGTCACAAAGAATGATTTCCTCCTCACCTGTCTCCTTATTCTCGATTCTTACGCCCTTAAACTCTTCCCCGTCACCAGCTGTCTCAAAACCTGTGATTTTTGTATTGAATCTTCCGGAAACATTTGAATGGCTAAGAAGCTCCTTTTGGAGTGACTTGTCTGCCGTATACTCGGGAAGGTCCTGAAGCATTATTACCTCACTGCACTTTTCAGCAAGAAGTACTGCCTCAACAAATGCCGAGTTTCCGCCACCTGCAACGCATACCCTTCTTCCTGTATAGAAATCCCCGTCACATACAGCGCAGAAGGAGATGCCGTTACCAACAAGTTCCTCTTCTCCGGGGAGTCCGAGCATCCTGTGCTTTACTCCCGTTGCAATGATTACAGACTTAGCCTCAAAGGTATTACCGCCAAGTGTTGTTACTGTTTTATGTGAACCAAGGTCCTCTAATGCCGTAACCTCGTCAAACTCAAGCTCAGCTCCCTGTGAAATGATCTGCTCCATAAATCTGTCCGCAAATTCATTTCCGCTTATTGATGTAAAGCCCGGAATGTTTTCAACACGTGGGCTATAGGTAATCTGTCCTCCGAAGGCAGCCTTTTCAATAACCATTACGGTTTTGCCGTTTCTCAGTCCGTAAAGGGCTGCTGTCATTCCCGCAGGACCGCCGCCCACAACAATTATATCGTACATATCGTTTCCTTCTTGTAAAAAGACGGGCTCATATGTCCCGTCTTTTATAATTTTGTTTTTTACTTATTTTGTAACAGCTGCCTGCTCACCAATCCACTTGATGATTGCACCTGCTCCAGCAAATCTCTGGTCTCCGAGAATAAGTGTCGGTGCCTGCTTTACGCCGTACTTCTTAGCTGTTTCCGGCTCGTCTGTGCAGTTAACAACATCATATTTGATTCCTGCTGCATCAAGCTTTGCACATGCAAGTCTGCAGTTCGGGCATGTTGCTGTCTTAAAGATTGTCGGAACGCTCTCGTTAATTGTTCTTCCGCCCTCTGTAGCTACAACATCCTCAGTAACCTCTACGGCCGCCTTTGCCTCAGGCTTTCCGATGCTGTCCTTATCCTTATGGATGTTGTATGAGGATGCAACATCATACTCTGCACGGTCCTTGTACTCCTGGCTCTTTCCATCGTTCCAGTTCTGTACAGGTCTGTAATATCCTGTGATACGGCTGTAAACCTCTGCCTTCTTTCCGCAGATCGGGCACTCGAAGTGCTCGCCTGAAAGATATCCGTGCTCTGCACATACTGAGTATGTCGGGCTCATTGTGTAATACGGAAGCTTATAGTTTTCAGCAATTGTTCTTACAAGCTTTGCAGCACTCTCCCAGCTTGGAAGCTTCTCACCGAGGAATGCATGGAATACTGTTCCCGATGTGTAAAGTGTCTGGAGCTCGTCCTGAACATCAAGTGCATCGAAGATATCTGTTGTATATCCTACAGGAAGGTGTGAAGAGTTTGTATAATACGGAACTCCGCTTGCCTCGTTTGCTGTAATGATATCAGGATACTTCTTCTTGTCGTGCTTAGCGAGTCTGTATGAGGTTGACTCTGCCGGTGTAGCCTCAAGGTTGTAAAGGTCACCATACTGCTCCTGGTAATCTGAGAGACGCTCTCTCATGTGGTTAAGTACATCCTTTGCAAACTCCTGTGCTTCCTTATGTGTAAGGTCCTTGCCAATCCACTTTGCGTTGAGTCCTGCCTCGTTCATACCAACAAGACCGATTGTTGAGAAGTGGTTTGCAAATGTTCCAAGGTATCTCTTTGTGTAAGGATAGAGTCCCTGCTCCATGAGCTTTGTGATAACCTCACGCTTTACGCTGAGTGAACGTGCAGCAATATCCATCATGTGGTCAAGCTTCTCGTAGAATTCCTTCTCGTCAGCTGCAAGGTATGCAATACGCGGCATGTTGATTGTAACAACACCGATTGATCCTGTTGACTCACCTGAACCAAAGAATCCGCCTGACTTCTTACGAAGCTCTCTTAAATCAAGACGAAGTCTGCAGCACATTGAACGAACATCTGAAGGCTCCATGTCAGAGTTGATGTAGTTTGAGAAGTACGGTGTTCCGTACTTTGCTGTCATCTCGAAAAGAAGCTCGTTGTTCTCGCTGTCTGACCAGTCGAAATCCCTTGTGATTGAATATGTAGGAATCGGATACTGGAAGCCACGGCCGTTTGCATCACCCTCGATCATGATCTCGATGAAGGCCTTGTTGACCATATCCATTTCCTTCTTACAATCCTTATACTTGAAAGGTGCCTCCTCGCCGCCGATGATGCAGTTAAGCTCTGCCATGTCAGCCGGTACTGTCCAGTCAAGTGTTACGTTTGTGAACGGTGCCTGTGTACCCCATCTTGAAGGTGTGTTTACACCATAGATGAAGCTCTGGATGCACTGCTTTGTTTCTTTATATGAAAGATTGTCAATCTTTACAAACGGAGCGAGATATGTATCGAATGATGAGAATGCCTGAGCTCCTGCCCATTCATTCTGCATAATTCCAAGGAAGTTAACCATCTGGTTGCAAAGTGTGGAAAGGTGCTTTGCCGGTGATGATGTAATCTTTCCCGGGATTCCGCCGAGGCCCTCCTGGATAAGCTGCTTTAATGACCAGCCTGCGCAGTAGCCTGTGAGCATCGAAAGATCGTGAAGGTGAATATCTGCATTTCTGTGTGCATCACCGATTTCCTGATCATATACCTCTGACAGCCAGTAGTTAGCTGTTACTGCACCTGAGTTTGAAAGAATAAGTCCGCCTACGGAATATGTAACGGTTGAGTTCTCCTTAACTCTCCAGTCAGCAACCTTAAGATAGCTGTCGATAACCTGCTTGTAGTCAAGAACAGTCTGGCTGACATTACGGATAGACTCATGCTGCTTACGGTAAAGGATGTAAGCCTTTGCAACGTCTGTGTATCCTGCCTGCTCAAGAACATGCTCTACAGAGTCCTGAATATCCTCGACACCGATGAGACCGTCTCTCATCTTCTTCTGGAAATCAGATGTTACTCTTAATGCAAGGAGTTCAAGCATATCTGCATTAAACTCTTTGTCGGTAGCCTTAAAGGCTTTCTTAATTGCCTCGCTGATTTTTGAAAGATCAAAATCAACAACCTTGCCGTCTCGTTTGATTACGTTGATCATTTTTCGCTCCTTTGTATCAACTATAACTAAGTGGTGTTATGCATATATTGGGGTTTTTCTTTGGTTATGCACAACATATTGTAGCATATATCAAAATAAATACAACATATATTTTCTTACATTTTTCGAAACACTATATATTGTGTTTATCTCGTTTTCAGAAATTCAATCTCCTTAAGGGCCTCAACGTCCCCGGGATACTGCTCGCTGTAGCTTATGAATGCCTCCAGCGCCTCCTTGTATTTCCCTTCATTTTCAAGGGTTACGGCCTCATTGAACATATTTATCCTTTCGGCCTCCGTAACTGCCTCAGTAAGCTCCAAGAGAAGTCTTTTGTCAGTTTCGCTTCCAGTAAGCTCTATAAGGCGCTCATAAATATCCATTGCACTTTCAAACTGTCCCGTTCTCACATCGCAGTCAGCCATGTATCTGAGGATATCCGTCTGAACCTCACTGACCATTCCCTCGCCGGCCATGAGTGCCTCCTCAAAAAGCATTCCCGCCTGTGCATAGTCGCCCTTTTCATATGCGGAAAGTGCATCCGCCCTTAACGAAAGGACCTTATCCTGTTGGCAGCCTGTTAGAATAAGGAAGGCAAGAAGCAACGGAAGATATCTAAATAGTTTTTTCTTCATCACTGTTTTCCCGTCGTTCCGAAGCCACCTCTTGATTTTCCGTCAAGATGTTCCACCTCATCAAAGGTGATAACCGGCTGGTTTTTCATAATTCTGAACTGACATACCCTGTCATTTATCTCTACGACGGTATCCCTTGTCGCAAGCATCGGAACCATCCATTCGTCATCATCGCCGCAGTAGGTGTTGTCAATCACACCGCAGGAATTAGTCTGTAAAAGTCCCCATGTCTTAAAGGTCGAGCTTCTTGGCACAACATGAGCCTCATACCCCTCAGGCAGTGCTATCGACACACCAAGCCTGATAAGCACCCAGTCTCCCCTTTTAAGCTCATACCTCTTGGCTGCACGGAGGTCGATCCAGTCAGACTTTCCGTCAATGTATGTAAGCTTGTCTATTTGATCGGAGTGGTATTTGATTTTAAGTGTTACATTTTCCATTATGTTTCCACCTTTATTGCTTCCCTTACTTCCTTTTCAACCTCGGCATTTATCTCCGCCTCGATTTCGGGATTGAGGACCGGCATGTCATTTCTGTCCTTTAGGCCAAACCTTCTGTAGAATTCCTCTGTCGGTTTAAAGAGCATCGGTCTTCCCGGAGCCTCAAGCCTTCCAGCCTCCTCAACAAGTCCGTATTCCACGAGCCTGTTTACGGCATGGTCGGAGCTCACTCCCCTTATCTTTTCAATGTCAACCTTTGTGGTCGGAGCCTTGTAGGCGATGATTGCAAGTGTCTCAAGCACAACATCTGAAAGCACCGGCTTTTTTGGCTGTGACACAAGCTTAATGAGGTTATCGTAAAATACTGGATTTGAACACATCTGGAACACTCCGTCAAACTCACGGATAAGTATTCCGCCGTTCTTTTCCTCATACTGCGCCATAAGCATCCTTGCGGCCCTTCTTGCGGTCGTATTTGAGCAGCCTGCACACTTTGCAAGCTCTGATACGCTTACTGCCGCGCCCATTGCAAAAAGCACTGCCTCAACCGTGCTCAGAAAATCCGCAGGGTTTTCCTCTATTACATTCTCTAAAATCTCTTCACTCATAATCATTCATCCACGATATCTTCAAGGTTAAGCTCATCGACGTCGATGTTTTCCGTAACGCTTATGTCTATGTCACTTCCGTTTGAGGTCTGCACCGCAGTGAGCTTTCCCATCTTCATAAGCTCAAGCACTGCAAGGAAGGTAACAACCACATCCGTCCTGGTCTCAGCTCCCTCAAGCATTTCCTTAAACGAAAAGTTCCTTTTGTTCCTTGCAAACCTTACAAGGTGGCGTATCCTCTTTCCAAGTGATACCCTTTCCTTTTTAATGACACCAAACTGCGCCCTTTCGGTATCAACCCTGTAGGTCTTACGCCTCATTACCTCCTCAAAGATGTTTTTAAGAAGGTTGGCGTCAACGCCCTCAAGAAGCTCTGTTAAATCAAGCGGTGCCTTGTATTCCTTTACCTCGGCCGGAAGTGTTTCCTCCTTATAAAGGAACTTTCCTGCTTCGATTTCCTCGTCGCTTAACTCACCTGCGAGGAATTTGAACCTTTTATACTGGAGAAGTCTCTCAACAAGCTCCTCTCTCGGGTCGATTTCCTTTCCTTCCTCGTCAACCTCCCTTGGAAGAAGCATCCTTGTCTTGATGTCAAGAAGCGTTGATGCCATAAGAAGGAAATCAGAAATAATGTCAAGGTCACGCTCCTCAAGCTTTTTCACATACTCAAGGTACTGCCTTGTAATCTCCGCAATCGGAATATCGAATATGTCAAATTTGTTTTTTTCGATAAGATTAAGAAGCAGGTCAAGCGGCCCGTCGAAATCAAGCTTTTCAAGTTTGTATGTAAGTGCTTCCTTCATCCGAATCAAATTTCTTTCTGTTTCTTAATTCTATCAATATCCTGCTTACGCTTTTGCTTAAGCTGGCAGTAATGCCAAACCCATCCGGTCTCTTTCCTTAGTTTTCAATGTGAATGACTGAAACCTCGGGGATGTCATTAAAGCGTATCTTAATGCTGTGTGTACCAAGGCCGCGGTTAACTATCATCCTTGTGCCTCCCTCGGTAAACTCTCCCGAGCATTCCTTTACAAGGAACTGGTACTGTGGCGTCATGAGTCCCGAACCGTCCGGAAGTCTTATCGTTCCTCCGTGCATATGTCCTGAAAGCACGAGGTCGACGCCAAGCTCCGAGGCCTCATGAAGGTATCTTGGGCTATGCATAAGGAGGATGTTGAATTTATCCCTGTCAAAGCCCTCTAGCGATTCTTTGAGGTAACCATCCGGAAGCCTTATCTCCTCAGGGCTCTTAAAAAGTATCGGCTTATAGCACTGAGCCGGAACCCTTACTCCTGAAATCACTACATCCTCAAAGCTGAGGCTGTTTTCCGGGATATATTTAACTCCCATCGAAAGAAGCTCCGATACAAAGTCAGCATAGCCCTCAGGGTTCTTTTCAAGGAATCTCGTCTCGTGGTTTCCCTCTGCATAGTAAACGGGATATTTTTTGCTTAGCTCTCCTGAAAGCTTTAAGGCCCACTCGGTTACTGCGGGCGATCCCGGCTTGGCGCTCTTTGACATTGTTATCATGTCGCCGCCTATAAGCACCGCGTCAGGTCCTGCCCCGTCAATCATTCGGGTTATTTTTTCCATGTCATGCCTTACCGGAAGGTAGTCATGAAGGTCCGAAATAAAGACAAAGGTCTTAGGAGTACACTTATCGGTTTTTACCGTGTACTCAATTTTTGAAAGCTGGACCTTCTCCCATTCGCTTCTTAGTAAAAAGGCAGCCGCTATTAACATTAATAATGCTATTACAATTCCCATAATAACGTTCCCAAGCGGAATCGAACCGCTATCTACGGCTCCGGAGGCCATCGTTCTATCCATTATACTATGGGAACACAAAAGCGCACATCTTACGACATGCGCTCTCAATATACCATATATAGTTTTACTCCACAACAACCTGCACAACATTTAGTGCATTATGTAAACTATAGAAATTTAAGTATAATTTTTGGTTATAATTTTTGTACCGTTTCGAAGGTTCTTTCGCGGTTTTTGTCATCATAAAGCAAAAAGAACGAGTCAGTCCTTTTTTCATACCCGGGCTTTAGCTTCATGCCATTCTCAAGGTATTCCCCAATAGCCGCAAGAAGCCTTTCCTCGTCATAGCAAACCTCTCCGAATCCGTCCCTCTCATAATCAAAGTAGCCCTTCTTATAGTGGTACTCCCTGAATTCCTCGGCATCGAACTGATAGAAAAGCTCAGGTCTTTTTAGATATGCAACATCAAAGAAGACACTCGAATAATCTGTTATGAGAAGACTGCAGGTCATGAGAAGATTCTGTACGTCAAAGTGCTCCTTATCCGCAAGAATGATTCTTTCCGAAGCTGTACTAAAATACTTCATGTCCTTCTGCATCTCGATATGCGGATAGAAAACAAGCTTATAGCCGTTTTCTTTAAGCTTTCCGTCA